>NZ_JAGJEE010000018.1:0-95392 GCF_018100885.1 Pseudoalteromonas sp. MMG013
AACTCTTTCAGCTTCAACTCTTTCGGCTTCAAGTTGCTTTGCTTGCTCTTTAGCGAGTTGCCCTTCTTGTGACTCTTGTTGTGCTTGCTGTTCAGCTTCTTTCTTGCCAAAACCTAACCAAGACAAAAATTTATTCTTTTTTCCCATACTCGCTAAATACCATGTCAATAAATCTGATAAACTAAACTACAGTTTTGAGTTGACTCCGATGACAGAGCCTGCCCAAAACAACGTGTATGATCAGCCTTATCTTCCTACTTACCAATAGTTAGCATTAAAAGTAAGGGGATAAAGCTGACCTAAAATTAAAAATTGCTGCGCAGTGTAACATGTTCCTAAGGGATGAAAAATGCACGCTAAGTGATTTATAACATATGAAACATTCAGATAGTGCGAACTGGCATACAATGAGAAAGAAAACCCCTGTTAAAAAAGTAAACGCCGATGGATTTATTCGAATTATTAGCGGAAAATTCCGAGGCAGAAAGCTGCCAGTTAAAAACGTAGAGGGGTTAAGGCCCACAACGGATAGAATGAAAGAAACTGTGTTTAATTGGTTAATGCAAGATACCAGAGACGCCAGAGTATTAGACTGCTTTGCGGGTTCTGGTGGCCTTGGTTTTGAAGCAATATCACGCTTTGCTGAGCATACTGATTTTATCGAATTAGACAAATATGCGGCGGCACAAATACAAAAAAATATCGATACATTAGAACTAAACCATGCACAGATATTTAATAACAATAGTATTACTTTTTTAGAAAAAGGAAATACAGGCAAACCATATAGCTTAGTATTTGTAGATCCCCCTTTTAGAAAAGACTTGGCGCATCTTTGCTGTCATGCTTTAGAAACCCATAATTGGCTTACTAATGACGCTATTATTTACGTTGAAATTGAAAAAGAGCTCGATTTTAGCGCCCCAAAAGAATGGCAGTTATTAAAAGAAAAGCAAGCAGGACAAGTACTTTGTAAGCTATATCAACGTTCGGCGCTAGCAAGCATTTAATTTGCGCTAATTTAAGCTTTACATATGGTAAGGCTTCAGATTACAATACCGCACCATTTTTGAACCACTTGATCAATCTTTGATCAGCGTGAGCATAGCTCATTAATTAGGTAGGTGAATTTTTAATGCCAGTAATTAAAGTAAGAGAGAACGAACCATTTGACGTAGCACTTCGTCGTTTCAAGCGTTCATGTGAAAAAGCAGGTATCCTTTCAGAAGTTCGTCGTCGCGAGCATTATGAAAAGCCAACAGCAGAGCGTAAGCGTAAAAAAGCTGCTGCAGTAAAGCGTCATATGAAAAAGCTTTCTCGCGAAAACGCACGTCGCGTTAAATTATACTAATTTGTTTAGGTCTTGTATAAATGAGCCTTTTAATTAAGCTAAAAGACGCACAGAAAGAAGCCATGCGCGCAAAAGACAAGATTCGTCTTGGTGCAATTCGTATGGTACTTGCTGAAATTAAACAGCGTGAAATTGATAACCGTGTAACACTAGATGACGCAGGTATTACCTCTGTACTAGTGAAACTGGTTAAGCAACGTCGTGACTCATATACTCAGTTTACTGATGCTGGTCGCGAAGATTTAGCTGAAATTGAAGCTAATGAAATCAAGGTGCTTGAAACTTTCTTGCCTCAGCCTTTGACTGATGAAGAAATCATTGCTTTGATTGATTCTGCTGTTACCGATACTGGTGCTGCAGGTATGCAAGACATGGGTAAAGTTATGGGTATAATCAAGTCTAAAGCTGAAGGTCGCGCCGATATGGGCAAAATCTCAGGTTTAATTAAACAACGATTAAGCGCATAGTCCCAACATACATAAAGTATGATTAAGTAAACCGAGCCTTGCGCTCGGTTTCTTCGTATAAGCATTAAATTTTTGTTAGGAACGCTACAATAGCGACATAGCATATGGCTGGAAAAATCCCAAGACAATTTATTGATGACTTGCTTGCCAGAACCGATATTGTCGATCTTATAGACGCGCGTATCGGATTAAAAAAAGCAGGTAAAGATTATCAAGCTTGCTGTCCATTCCATAACGAAAAATCCCCTTCTTTTACCGTCGCTAGAGACAAACAGTTCTATCATTGTTTTGGCTGTGGTGCGAATGGTAATGCTATTTCATTTATTATGGAGTACGACAAGCTCGAGTTTGTTGATGCGATTGAAGAGCTGGCAAACTTACTTAACCTCGAAGTACCTCGAGAGCATGGCTCTGGAGCTCCAGAACGCAGTATTGAACAAAAACGTTCAGATTATGACTTGATGTTACAAACCGCACAGTTTTATCAGCATCAACTTAAACATCATAAAAATGCAGCTAATGTAATTGAGTATGTCAAAGGTCGAGGGCTCTCAGGAGAAACCGTTCAACGTTACATGATGGGCTATGCACCTCCTGAATGGGAAAGCTTATGTCAACAAATCGGCCGTACAAACGCACATAAACAGCAGCTCGTTGAATTAAAGCTCGCCTCAGAAAAAACACCAGGTCGACAGTTTGATTTTTTCCGTGACCGCTTAATGTTCCCTATCAGAGATAAACGAGGACGTGTTATTGCCTTTGGTGGGCGTGTAATGGGCGCAGATCAAGGACCTAAATACTTAAACTCCCCAGAAACCCGTATTTTTCACAAAGGGTTTGAGCTGTATGGTTTATACGAAGCTAAACAAGCGAACAATAAACTTGAGCAAATCCTCATTGTTGAAGGGTATATGGATGTAGTAGCACTTGCTGAGCAAGGAATTTCTTATTCAGTAGCAGCTTTAGGCACAGCGACAACCGCAGAACATATGCAAACTCTATTTCGTACAACCGACAAAGTAATATGTTGCTACGATGGAGATAGAGCTGGGCGCGATGCTGCATGGCGCGCACTTGAACATGCTTTACCAAACTTAAAAGACGGGAAAGCATTACAATTTGTATTTTTACCTGATGGCGAAGATCCTGACTCATTAGTGCAGCAAGAAGGTAAAGATGCATTTGAGGCCCGCTACCACTCAGCTGATGATTTCTCTAAAGTACTTTTTAATAAATTAGCGCAAAGCTGTGAATTAACTTCAGATGCTGGCAAAGCTAAGTTAATGAGTGATGCATTACCACTCATTAGTAAAGTACCCAGCGAGTACTACCAAGAAGGTTTGCTTAATACCCTTGCCAAATTAATAGGCCGTACACGTGAACAGCTAAGTACAAAACTCACGACACCAAAGCAACAGCAAAACATTGAGCGCAAATTTAAAGTGACTCCGATGCGCAGAGCGATAGGTTTACTTGTACAATATCCTAAATTAGCAACAAATATTGAGTATTTACCTGACTTAGCATTAATGAAAATACCCGGTATTGAATTGCTATTAAGACTTCAATCAGTATGTTTACAGCATCCACAATACACGAGTGCTCAACTCCTAGAGTCTTTTCGTGATCAGCCTGAATATGACTCCTTGAGAAAACTCGCAGTGTGGCGGCATGACATCGATGAGCAAGCTCTAGTAAAAGAATTTCAGCATACTTTCAAATTTATTGAAGATCAGTGTTTAAATTTTCGGTTAGAGACATTATTAATAAAAGACAAAACTCAGGGCCTAAATAGTGATGAAAGACTAGAATGTGCATTATTAACTCAAGCTTTGACTAGCAGAAGAACTAGTCAAAATTAATTTTTGCTGTTATAATGTTCTATTCACGTGCGTCACGTAAATTATTCAGGTGTAGTAACTGGCGCCTGTTGTATCAACTTATCAGAGTGGAAGCATAATTCTCTATGGATCAAACTCCTCAGTCACAACTCAAACTTCTGATTCAGAAAGGTAAAGAGCAAGGTTACTTAACGTTTGCAGAAGTTAACGATCACCTTCCACAAGACATAATAGACTCAGATCAAGTAGAAGATATTATAAGCATGATCAATGATATGGGTATTAAGGTTGCTGAAAATGCGCCTGATGCCGATGAATTGATGATGCAGGAAACCACAACCGATGAAGACGCAGCGGAAGCTGCTGCAGCTGCATTGGCAACGGTAGAAAAAGAAATTGGTCGTACAACTGACCCTGTGCGTATGTACATGCGTGAAATGGGTACTGTTGAGCTATTAACTCGTGAAGGCGAAATAAAAATCGCTAAGCGAATTGAAGAAGGTATCAATCAGGTACAAATCTCTGTCGCAGAGTACCCTGAAGCAATTACTTATTTACTTGAACAATGGGATAAATTTGAAGCAGAAGAAATGCGCCTTAGTGACATTGTTTCTGGTTTCTTTGATCCTGATGCTGAAGAGACACAAATTACTGCAACACACATTGGTTCTGAGCTAAGTGATAAAGATTTAGCCGATGAAGACAATGAGTCTGACGACGACGATGACGAAGATGAGGTAGACACAGGGCCAGATCCTGAAGAAGCGCGCGAGCACTTTGAAAAGTTACGTTCGTTATATACAGCAGCTCGTAAAGTATTTGAATCTAAAGGCCGTTCACACCCTGATGCGCAAGTTGCAATTCAGGAAATTGGTGACTTATTCCGTACTTTCAAACTTGTACCTAAACAGTTTGACCGTATGGTTAACAATATGCGTGAAATGATGGACCGTGTTCGGGTTCAAGAACGTATTGTTATGAAGCAAGCTGTACAAATAGCAAAAGTTCCAAAGAAAACATTTGTTAAGCATTTCGCTAACAACGAAACGGATATGGCATGGGTTGATGCTGAAATCGCTGCTGGCGAAAAATATTCAGCTAAACTAGCTGAAGTAAAGCCTGAAATCGAACGCTGCATCAATAAGCTGAGTGTAATTGAAGAAAGTACCGGTCTGAGCATCGAGCGTATAAAAGACATCAACCGTCGAATGAGTATTGGTGAAGCAAAAGCCCGCCGTGCGAAAAAAGAAATGGTTGAAGCAAACTTACGTCTTGTAATCTCTATTGCGAAAAAATACACCAACCGAGGCTTACAATTCTTGGATCTGATCCAAGAAGGTAACATTGGTTTGATGAAAGCGGTAGATAAGTTTGAATACCGCCGTGGTTATAAGTTCTCAACTTATGCGACTTGGTGGATCCGTCAGGCTATCACTCGTTCAATTGCCGACCAAGCACGTACTATTCGTATTCCAGTACATATGATTGAAACGATTAACAAATTAAATCGTATTTCACGTCAAATGCTGCAAGAAATGGGTCGTGAGCCTAGCCCTGAAGAGCTGGCTGAGCGCATGATGATGCCAGAAGACAAAATTCGTAAAGTACTGAAAATTGCCAAAGAGCCAATCTCAATGGAGACGCCCATTGGTGATGATGAAGACTCACATCTTGGTGATTTCATCGAAGACACAACGATTGAGTCTCCAATTGATTCAGCAACAATGGAAAGCCTTCGTGGTGCCACCAATGAAGTGCTGGCAGGCTTAACAGCAAGAGAAGCGAAAGTATTACGTATGCGTTTTGGTATTGATATGAATACCGACCATACACTTGAAGAAGTTGGTAAACAGTTTGACGTAACCCGAGAGCGTATTCGTCAGATTGAAGCGAAGGCATTACGCAAGTTGCGTCATCCGTCTCGCTCAGATCTATTAAAAAGCTTCTTAGATGTAAAAGGCTAATATGCTTTTTACAAAAAGATTTTTATAAAAAAGGCCGCTTTAGCGGCCTTTTTGTTGACACATTAATTAGGAATAATCATGGCTTGGATCCAAATCCGAATTCACGCAAATAAAGACTCTGCCGACCAACTTAGTGACTTATTACTGGATGTTGGCTGCCCTTCCGTGACCTTTATGGACGCCAGTAACAACCCAGTGTATGAACCAAAACCAGGCGAAGTGATCTTATGGCCTGATACACTTGTTATCGGTTTATTTGATGCTGCACATAATATGGATGTAGTCGTTGCCTATCTGCAAACCAATAGCACCTCTGAGCTTACCTATAAGATTGAGCAGCTTGAAGATAAAGACTGGGAACGTGAGTGGATGGATAACTTCCACCCGATTAAATTTGGCGAGCGCCTTTGGATCTGTCCGAGCTGGAGAGATATTCCAGAACCAGACGCTGTGAATGTATTACTCGACCCAGGCCTTGCGTTTGGAACCGGGACTCATGCTACCACATCACTGTGCTTAAAGTGGCTTGAACGCCAAGATTTATCCGGTAAAACCGTCGTTGATTTTGGCTGTGGCTCAGGCATCCTAGGCATTGCAGCCATTAAGCTTGGCGCTGAGCGCGTGATCGGTATCGATATCGACCCTCAGGCACTCGCTGCAAGTAAAGATAATGCAGGGCGCAATGGTGTTGCTGATCAGCTTGAAGTCTATTTACCGGAAAACCAACCTGAATTTAGTGCTGATATTGTGGTTGCCAATATTCTCGCTCAACCTCTGCGAGAGCTGCACGAAATCATTTTAGCATTTCTAAAACCAGGTGGTGAAATCGCCATGTCAGGAATTTTAGAAGAGCAAGCTCAGTCTGTTGCAACAGTTTACGCGCCATTTATTCAACTTGATGACATTGCACAAGAGGGTGAATGGACACGTGTAAGTGGCCATAAAAATATCCGTGAGAGTTAGTAGTTTGTAACTGGTAAAGCCTCGCTTTAACAGGCTTTACCATTTATTTTCATAAAACAGTCTGAACACTTTTCAATCACCATGAAAAATTCAGATTAAAAAACAGTCAAATAAATCGAACTCTCAAACTGTTATAAAAAGTCAACCCACTAAGTTTAAAAAAAAAGCAATAATGTTCAATTTATAGCCTTTGATTTTTGCAAAAAAAGCCGTAAACTTAGCGCCCCTTGAAAAGAGGCAGATTGAACTACTGTGCGTATTGGTCCTTACCAACTTGATAACAACATTATTGTGGCCCCTATGGCAGGGATCACAGATAGACCGTTTAGACAACTTTGCCGCCAATTAGGGGCTGGGTTAGCTGTTTCGGAAATGATGTCTTCAAATCCAAAGGTATGGAAAACTGACAAATCGATGAACCGCATGGATCATAGTGGTGAGTCAGGCGTTCGTTCAGTACAAATTGCTGGTGCCGATCCGGAATTAATGGCGCAAGCAGCTCAGTTCAATGTTGCAAATGGGGCACAGATCATAGATATCAATATGGGCTGCCCCGCAAAGAAAGTGAATAAAAAGCTGGCAGGCTCAGCATTGTTACAATATCCAGATTTAGTGGAAGAGATAGTTGATGCGGTAGTAAATGCTGTTGAAGTACCTGTAACACTTAAAATCCGCACAGGATGGAATACGGAAAATCGTAACGGGGTTGAGATTGCCAAAATTGCTGAACGTAATGGCATTGCTTCACTTGCTGTACATGGCCGCACAAAAGCGTGTATGTACAAAGGTGAGGCTGAATATGTCACGATTAGGGATATAAAACGTTCGGTATCAATACCAGTGGTTGCCAATGGTGATATCACATCACCAGAGAAAGCGAAGCAGGTACTGGAATATACGGGTGCAGATGCCATCATGATTGGTCGAGCCGCCCAAGGTCGCCCTTGGATTTTTAGGGAGATAGACCACTTTTTGCGAACTGGAAAACACCTACCTACGCCAGAAATATCTGAAGTACGTAGTATTTTGATGGAGCATTTAATTAATCTTCATCAGTTTTACGGGGAGCCAATGGGAGCGCGTATCGCACGTAAACATGTATCTTGGTATTTGCAAACCCATGACCAAGCAGGTCAGTTTAGGCGAGTATTCAATGCCCTCGAAGCGCCAAATGAGCAAATCGAGGCATTGGAAAAATACTTTGAAACACTAGCAGCTAACTAAGAAAGAAAGAGACATACGATGTTCGAACAAAATGTGACTTCTCCATTTATCACTAACGCTCATGTTCAGTCACAAGAGAAACCGCAACCTTTACGTGATGCAGTAAAAAAAGCTGTTCACCACTATTTAAAGCAGCTTAATGGTCAAGATGTACAAGACGTATACGACCTTGTTCTTTCTGAGCTAGAAGCGCCATTACTTGAAGAAGTAATGACGTATACACGTGGTAACCAAACACGTGCAGCAATCTTATTAGGTATCAATCGTGGTACTCTTCGTAAGAAGCTAAAAAAATATGGCATGAACTAAGCACTGCTTAATTCATACTAAATACAAAAAGCACTTAATTGTGCTTTTTGTATTTTATAGCGCATTTTTCTCGCTGACTTTGTTCTTGCTTATCACCTTATCTTTACATTAAATCCTTGCTAACCAAATAAATTGTAATTTTCTCAACCGCACTTTTGTCTTTTCCATCGTTTTCTTCTCCTAGATAGGCTAAAATAGCGCCCTTCTAAGCTAGCCCTTAACTTATCATTGAGGAAACTCTAACCATCATGGATATACATCGTCCAATTCGTCGCGCACTATTAAGTGTGTCAGATAAAACCGGTATCGTTGAATTAGCCCAAGCACTGAGTGCACAAGGCGTTGAAATTTTATCAACTGGCGGTACATATAAATTATTAGCTGATAACGGCATTGCTGCCACGGAAGTATCTGACTATACAGGTCACCCTGAAATCATGGATGGCCGCGTTAAAACACTTCACCCGAAAGTGCATGGCGGCATCTTAGCCCGTCGCGGTCAAGATGAAGGCGTTATGGCAGAAAACGATATTTCTGCAATTGACATGGTTGTGGTTAACTTATACCCCTTTGCACAAACTGTTGCAAAAGCTAACTGCAGCCTTGAAGACGCAATTGAAAACATTGATATCGGCGGCCCAACTATGGTTCGTGCAGCAGCAAAAAATCACAAAGATGTGACTATTGTTGTTAATGCGCAAGACTACACCCGCGTTATTACTGAACTGAACGAAAACAATGGTTCAACAACCTACCAAACACGCTTTGATCTTGCTATTGCCGCTTATGAGCACACAGCGCAGTACGATGGTATGATTGCCAATTACTTTGGTAAAATGGTGCCTGATTACACTGAAGAAGCAGCCGTTGAGACTAAGTTCCCACGCACTATCAATATGCAGTTCACTAAAAAGCAAGACATGCGCTATGGTGAAAACTCTCACCAAGATGCGGCTTTTTATGTTGAGAATGATTTACAAGAAGCATCTGTTGCAACCGCAACACAGTTACAAGGTAAAGCGCTTTCTTTCAACAATATTGCTGATACCGATGCAGCCCTTGAATGTGTCAAAGAATTTGACGCACCTGCATGTGTGATTGTGAAACATGCCAACCCATGTGGAGTGGCCGTTGACGAAAACATTTTAGCTGCATACGACAGAGCGTTCAAAACAGACCCAACGTCTGCCTTTGGCGGTATCATTGCATTTAACCGTGAGCTAGACGCAACAACAGCCGAAGCAATTGTTGCACGCCAGTTTGTAGAAGTAATTATTGCTCCAAGCATCAGTGAAGAGGCCGCTCAAATCGTTGCCGCAAAGAAAAACGTCCGTTTATTAGAGTGTGGACAATGGGGTGTAAAAACAACTCAGTCAGATATCAAGCGTGTAAATGGTGGTGTTTTAGTTCAAGACCGCGACCAAGGTATGGTTACGCTTGATGACTTAACAGTTGTGTCAAAACGTCAACCAACAGAGCAAGAGCTTAAAGATTTACTATTTTGCTGGAAAGTCGCTAAATTTGTTAAGTCAAACGCGATTGTCTATGCCCGTGACGGAATGACGATTGGTGTTGGTGCGGGTCAAATGAGCCGCGTTTATTCAGCTAAAATTGCTGGTATAAAAGCCGCTGATGAGAACTTAGAAGTAAAAGGTTCAGTCATGGCATCTGATGCATTCTTCCCATTCCGCGATGGTATTGATGCAGCAGCTGCTGCTGGTATTACTGCCGTCATACAGCCTGGCGGCTCAATGCGTGACGAAGAAGTCATTGCCGCAGCTGATGAAGCTGGCATGGCAATGGTATTAACTGGCATGCGTCACTTCCGCCATTAATCTACTCGCACGAAACGTTTATCGTTTCGTGCTTTTTGTTTGCCCTAAATTCAAGTATTCTGCTTAAAACACAATCACAAAAGTGAAGGACAGAAAAATGAAATTTGGATTAAAAACACTGCTTGCAGCAAGTATCGTAGCCGCTATTGCCGGCTGTGCTAGTAATGGAAACTCAGGCTCTCAAGCCGCTTCTGAACTCGTTTCTGCTGCAAATAATGCTGAGCGTACGGAAAAAAATCGTGCGCGTGATCAGTATCGAAACCCTGTTGAAACACTTGATTTCTTCGGTCTACAAGCTGATATGACCGTGGTAGAAATTGCACCTGGGGGAGGATGGTATTCTGAGATACTTGCACCTGCTGTTAAAGGCAACGGTACTCTGTATGCTGCGCACTTCCCAGCAGACTCAGAGGTTAAGTACTATCAACGCTCTTTAGCTGGCTTTAAAGATAAAGTTACAAAAGATAACCGTTTTAGCGAAGTGAAAATAACCGAATTTGCACCGCTTACACATTCAGATATCGCGCCGACAGGCTCTGCTGATATGGTGCTTACATTTAGAAATGTCCATAACTGGTATATGCGTCAAGGTGATGAAGGTGTATTAAATGCATTTCAAGCATTTAACAAAGCACTCAAACCAGGCGGTGTACTCGGTGTAGTTGAACACCGTTTGCCTGAACATCGTGATGATGCAGATCAAAAACGATCTGGCTATATGAAACAAAGTTATGTCGTTGATATAGCGAAAAAAGCAGGATTCGAATTAGTGGCTGAAAGTGATGTGAACGCTAACCCCTTAGACAGTGCTAATCACCCAAAAGGTGTTTGGACATTGCCACCACGCTTAGCATTGGGTGATAAAAATGCAGATCAATATAAAGCGATTGGGGAAAGTGACCGCATGACGCTCAAATTTAAAAAGCTTTAATAGGAAAATTAAGCCATGAATGTACTGGTCATTGGCAGTGGCGGTCGTGAACACGCTCTTGCGTTCAAAGCCGCTCAAAACCCTTCAGTAAAAACTGTTTTTGTCGCACCTGGTAATGCAGGTACGGCGCTTGAGCCTAAATTAGAAAATATTGATATCAAGGTGGAAGATCTAGATTCACTGGTATCTTTTTCAAAAGAAAACAATGTTGAACTTACCATTGTAGGCCCAGAAGTACCCTTGGTGCTAGGTGTTGTTGACCGCTTCCGTGAAGAAGACCTTGCGATTTTTGGTCCTACTGCTGCAGCCGCACAACTTGAAGGATCAAAGTCGTTCACCAAAGACTTTTTAGCGCGACATAACATTCCTACTGCTGACTACCAAACTTTTGAACAGATCGAGCCTGCGCTTGCGTACTTGCAAGAAAAAGGTGCTCCGATTGTGATCAAAGCAGACGGCTTAGCGGCAGGTAAAGGTGTTATTGTCGCCATGACAGAAGCTGAAGCTGAAGAGGCCATTCGCGACATGCTCGCTGGTAATGCATTTGGTGAAGCTGGTAGCCGTGTCGTAATTGAAGAGTTTCTTGAAGGTGAAGAAGCTTCATTTATCGTAATGGTTGATGGCAAAAACGTGTTACCGTTCGCCACCAGTCAAGATCATAAACGTGCATTTAATGGCGATTTAGGTCCAAACACTGGTGGTATGGGGGCATACTCCCCAGCACCCGTTGTCACAGCTGACATTCATCAACGGATCATGGATGAAGTTATTTTTCCAACCGTCAATGGTATGGCAAATGAAGGTAACCCATATACAGGCTTTTTATACGCAGGTCTGATGATTGCTGCTGATGGTACACCTAAAGTGATTGAATATAACTGTCGTTTTGGTGACCCTGAAACGCAACCAATTATGCTTCGTTTGCAATCAGATCTTGTTGAATTGATTGAAGCCGCTAACCGACAAGAGCTTGATAGCACCCCAATTAAATTTGACCCACGTGCAGCTGTTGGTGTGGTTTTAGCAGCGAAAGGCTACCCTGCAAGTTATCCTAAAGGCGATGTTATCTCTGGATTGCAGGTGAGCTATGCTGAAGGCGAAAAGGTATTTCATGCTGGTACCAAGCAAGACGGTGAGCATGTTGTTACAGCCGGTGGGAGAGTGTTGTGTGCAACCGCACTAGGGCATACCGTGA
This sequence comes from Pseudoalteromonas sp. MMG013, assembly GCF_018100885.1. Taxonomy (NCBI): domain Bacteria; kingdom Pseudomonadati; phylum Pseudomonadota; class Gammaproteobacteria; order Alteromonadales; family Pseudoalteromonadaceae; genus Pseudoalteromonas; species Pseudoalteromonas sp. MMG013. Next base: position 12,081 of record NZ_JAGJEE010000018.1, read on the forward strand.
CTGAAGCACAAAAGCGTGCATATGCTTTGGCTGCAGATATAAAATGGGATGGTGTCGAATATCGTACTGACATAGCCTATCGTGCCATCGCTAGAGAACTATAATTATCTCTAATAAGGCCAGCGCTCGCTGGCCTTTCTTTTATTACCACACTATCTGTGTGATTCGCATCACATGAAAAATTGGGTATACTCAATCCAATAGTCTAATTATTAGGATTGCGCTCATGACGGACAAATATCGCGTTGTATTTACGAGCTTAAATGAAGGTATCTCAGCCGCAGAAGCGACCACAAAGTTAAGCCAAAAGCTGAAAATTCCAGAGTCAAAAGTACAAGCGTTCTTTGCAGGCAAACCCCTATTCTCCATCGCAGATAAAGAAAAAAGTACTAAGCAGCTTAAACTGCTTGCTTCATTGGGCATACAAGCAAAACTTCAACCAGCTAGTTCTCCCTCTACCTCACAGCTCGCTCAAAGCCAACGTGATGAGAGATTGTTTGGTGCCTTAGACTATATTACAAGTAGTTTAATTCGAATTGAAGAACGTTTGGAAGAATTAGAGCAGCGCCTTCCTGAACAACTCCCTGAAAGTAATGAAAAAGCCTCAGAACAATGGGAAGATGATGAACTCTTCGAAGAGCTTGAATTAGACTCCCCTCCCCCGAAGCGCAGCAAAACAGTTCAATATGGCTTGGGTGCGATACTCATCATATTATTAATCATATTGGCACTTGCGATTGCTTTTCCTAACCTCGTAGCAATGTAACTATGAGTAACACATTTCAATATGCTTGCGATAAACACAGGCAAGATCGCGCAATAATTCGCCAGTCAGTTAGAAATGCACGTAAATCTCTGACGTATGAAGAGCAAAAAACAGCCGAAACAGCCCTTTGTATTAATTTTTCTCAACATGTAAAACCACCTAAAAACGCCAAAATCGCCCTGTATTTAAGTAATGATGGAGAACTCAAAACAAACAAATTAATTCAGTATCTTATAAAAGAAAATCACACTGTATACCTGCCTGTAATCCACCCTTTTAACGGCACTACATTACTATTTCAAAAGTATGAAGAAAATTCACCCATGGTGCATAACCGCTATGCTATCTTGGAACCTGAGTTGAATTGCAGTCATATATGCCCTTTGTACTCTCTAGATTACTTATTTACACCACTGGTTGCCTTTGATGAGTTTGGGAACAGACTTGGTATGGGGGGGGGCTATTACGATAAAACGTTGGCCAATTATTATCGTAACAACATCGCAAAGCCCATTGTCTTAGGTTTAGCTCATGACTGTCAAAAAGTTGAAAAGTTACCAATAGCGGCTTGGGACGTGCCACTGCAACATATATTAACGCCCTCTAAATTTTATACTTGGTAAATTATATCTCAGGTATTTAATCAGATATTTTGAGGTATACTGCGATAAATTTTGATAACAAAGTGAATTGCGTGATGACCCAAGATGAAATGAAAAAAGCGGCTGCATGGGCTGCACTGGATTACATACAAGAAAATACCATCGTTGGCGTAGGCACTGGGTCTACTGTTAACCATTTTATAGATGCACTTGGCTCAATTAAAGACACCATTAAAGGCGCGGTTTCTAGTTCTGAGGCATCTACAGAGAAGCTTAAAGCACTCGGTATTGAAGTATTTGAACTCAATGATGTGGCTCAGCTCGACGTTTACATAGATGGCGCTGATGAGATAAATCATAGTAATGACATGATCAAAGGCGGTGGTGCTGCTTTAACTCGAGAAAAAATAGTTGCTGCAGTAGCAAATAAATTTATCTGCATCGTTGACAATACCAAGCATGTCGAAACACTTGGTGCTTTTGCATTGCCCGTTGAAGTTATTCCAATGGCGAGAAGCTATGTCGCACGAGAATTGTTAAAGCTAGGTGGCGATCCGGTATATAGACATGGCGTAACAACGGATAATGGCAATGTTATCTTAGACGTTCATGGCTTAAGTATCTTAGAGCCAAAGCAACTTGAAGAGAAAATAAATCAAATCGTGGGCGTAGTGACAAATGGCTTATTTGCACAACGCGGCGCTGATATTGTTATAACCGGCACCCCTGAGGGTCCCAATATAAATTAACAGGAATGAGACATGAGTACGGTATCGTTAGCTAAAGAGAAAATCAAAATACTACTCCTAGAAGGTATTCACCAAAGTGCTGTAGAAACACTTAAACGTAATGGTTATAGTAATATTGATTATGTCAAAACGTCGCTACCTGAAAGTGAATTGATTGAGCGGATCAAAGATGTCCACTTCGTTGGGATCCGCTCTCGTACACATTTATCTCAGTCAGTGCTTAACGCAGCAGAAAAGTTAGTCGCAGTGGGATGTTTCTGCATTGGGACTAACCAAGTTGCACTCAACGCTGCAAGAGAGCGTGGTATCGCTGTATTTAATGCCCCTTTTTCGAATACCCGTTCTGTTGCAGAGCTGGTATTAGGTGAGATCTTATTACTGCTTAGAGGGATCCCACAAAGAAATGCGATGGCACATCGTGGAGAATGGCTAAAATCAGCAATCGGCTCGTATGAAGCTAGGGGTAAAACTCTCGGGATCATTGGTTATGGACATATTGGCACTCAACTTGGGATCATGGCTGAAAATATCGGAATGCGAGTAGAGTTTTACGATATTGAAGATAAGCTCACTTTAGGCAATGCACAACAAGTACAGAACTTAACTCATTTATTACAACGAGCTGATGTTATTAGTCTCCACGTTCCTGAAACACCATCAACTAAAAACCTCATTGGCTTAGCTGAGCTAGAGGTTATGAAACGCGGCGCTATTTTAATCAACGCATCTCGAGGTACTGTTGTCGATATTGACGCATTAGCTGAATCTTTACGTGACCAAAAATTAGCTGGAGCTGCGATTGATGTATTCCCTACAGAACCTAAATCTAACGATGAAGAGTTTATTTCCCCATTACGAGAATTTGATAATGTGATTTTAACTCCACACGTTGGCGGTTCTACACAAGAAGCACAAGAGAATATTGGTATTGAAGTCGCTGGAAAAATTGCTAAATACTCTGATAATGGCTCAACTTTAAGTGCAGTTAACTTTCCTGAGGTTTCTTTACCTGAGCTTGCCAATCGCAGCCGTTTACTCCATGTACACCAAAACCGCCCCGGAGTATTAACGCAAATAAACCAAGCTTTTGCGCAACACGGTATCAATATTGCTGCGCAATATCTACAAACTGACGACTCCATTGGTTATGTCGTGATTGACGTAGATAGCGATCATTCAGAAGTCGCATTAAAAGAGCTCAGCGCGGTGGAAGGGACTATAAGAGCCCGTATCTTACATTAATAGTAACTCACAGATAGGTGTAAATAGTGCTTAACATGGCTAAATACACCTGATCATCGGATAAAAGTCTGTTATTAAGCTATTTTCCGTGAACTTCCAAGTTCATTAATTTAGCTAATTCTTCAGGCTGTCCTGCAAGAGACATTACATGTTGTGATACTGTTTGAATATCACTATCACCCGGTAGAGATACTGAAACACGCAGTGATTCTTTTCCTTGTGCAAATGCAACAATTGCGTCCTTTGCAATCTGTGGAAGCGGCGCTTGTGTCAGTTGCATTTGTAGCATATTTTCAAAGCTCACTTGATCTAGTCCAGCCATCGCTACTTGATCACTCAATAGTTGTGCCAATTGGCCTTTATTTTCGATCTGAAGCTGTAAAGATTTTGGAGCTAGTTGCTGCATTGCGCCCATAAGTCTAGTTTGTATCTGTAGCTGTTCTTCCACAGTTAACGCGGCAACACTTTGCTGCTTTTGCATATCAAAAGATACATCCATTAAAGGGCCGCTATTGTTGAGCTCCATATCAAAGTCAAACTGTGCAATATTATGTGCTGCTAATGCCAACTTTAATTGGCTATATCCTGTTTCAGCATCAAAGGCCAATGACGTACTAAAATCATACTTCGCATCCAATAAAGGCTTGGGCGTATCAAGACTGTTGCTTTTAATCGCTTCAAAGAGCGAAAAACCATGGATGTTTACTTGCGTAAACTCACTAATGCTTTCTTCTTCATAACCAATAAGAACAATTTCATCAATTCCAAAAGCCGATACACCTTGTGGGTCCGAAACCATCAGACCATTGACAACAATATTACCATTAAACATATTCACTGAGGCATCGGCATAGTCAAACTGCATACCTGAATCCCCAACAGCAATAGCTAGTTGGGTTTGTAATTTCTCATCAACAACTTGATTCATATGTGATTGCAATGCCACATACCCTGCTGCAAGTGCGCCTGTGACTAACAACATAATGACTGATTTTTTCATCTATTTTTCCATTTTAAAATAAAGCTTCAAGGGCATCACTTAAACAGTTAACAGCGATGACTTCCATACCCTCGATGATTTCCTTTGGTTTATTTGCGCTTGGTACAATAGCACGTTTAAAGCCATGCTTAGCAGCCTCTTTTAACCTTTCCTGGCCACTGGGTACAGGCCTAATTTCACCGCCAAGCCCGACTTCACCAAATACCACTAACTCACGGTCTAATGCATAATTCTTAAAACTCGACACCAGTGCGGTAATAAGTGCTAAATCAGCACTTGTTTCCGACACTTTAACGCCGCCCACAACATTGACGAACACATCTTGGTCAGCAACTTGCAAACCTCCATGGCGGTGCAAGACAGCGAGTAACATAGCGAGTCGATTTTGTTCCAAGCCAACCGTTACCCTTCTAGGGTTTGCGAGCTGTGAATAATCCACCAGCGCCTGTACTTCAACAAGCAATGGACGCGTTCCTTCCCAAATAACCATCACCAAAGATCCTGGTGTTTGCTCCTCTCCTCGATTAAGGAAAATAGCCGATGGGTTACTGACCTCTTTAAGCCCTTGCCCTGTCATCGCAAAAACCCCCAACTCATTGACGGCTCCAAAACGGTTTTTGTTACCTCGTAAGGTTCGAAATCGACTGTCGCTACTCCCTTCAAGTAAGATAGAACAATCTATACAGTGCTCCAATACTTTAGGGCCCGCAAGAGAGCCATCTTTTGTGACATGACCAACCATAAAAATAGCAACCTGATTTTGCTTCGCAAAACGCGTTAAATACGCCGCACTTTCTCGCACTTGAGATACACTTCCAGGGGCTGATTGAACATCACTCATATGCATGACTTGAATTGAATCAATAACCATAATGCTTGGCTTTTCTTTCAACGCTAACTGACAAATCGTTTCTACATTGGTTTCAGCTAATGTCCTTAATTTGTTGGTCGGTAAACCTAACCTATGGGCTCGCATAGCGACTTGCTGCAGAGACTCTTCACCTGTCACATAGAGCGTGTTCATTGATTCAGCAAGTAAACACATCGTTTGCAACAACACTGTACTTTTACCGGCACCGGGAGATCCCCCTATCAAAATTGCACTTCCAGGTACAACCCCGCCCCCAAGCACTCGATCGAACTCTTTAAAACCTGTTGAAAAACGCGGTAGACTTTCTAAATTCACTTCATCCAGAGTTTGTACTGTTGCTTCAACCATACCTGCATACCCAGACATTGCTGAACCTTTTGGTGGTGCTTTCACCGACGGTACTCTAAACTCTGTCACCGTATTCCAAGCGCGACATTCTGAGCATTGCCCTTGCCAACGCGCAAATTCCGCACCGCAATCATTACACACAAACGCAGTTTTCTTTTTCACCATAATAAAGGCACACTTATTGCTTAATTAATTTTTAATCTAACTTATCCGGCAATATATACGAAATACTGGCACTAACAAGCTGAGTTTCTGTAATTGTTTACGAATAATGTTAACTATGACCTAATATTGTCATAGTATTGGCTAAGTATTTAGAAAATTATAACGATATAGCCTCAGGGCAAGAATACAGGTAAGAATACGGTTCATTTATGGCTGAAGATAAGCTGCAAAAATATCAACCCCTCATCGACGATTTAAAGTTGCAATTAGGCGATCCTAATTTTGACCAAATTTTTGCACAAACGACTTCTTCGCTGTCAAAACCAGATCAATTCTTATTAAAAATGGAGATGTCTCGACTCTCTCAGCCAGTAGCCCGATTTATTGACTTACGAGGCCAAGTCGCTGGTGAAGTTAAACCTTACGAACATGATGGTAAGCAGCACTTTATGGACAATGTTGCTATTGATGTATTTGAGGAAGAATTAGCAAGACATGGAAAATATACTTTAGCTGTATACGAAGCAGTAATGCACACTGAAAATAATTACAAGGTGATGCAAAAAAACCTAGATGAGCAAGGGGCATCTTCACAATCTGAAAAGCAGCTAGCCAATGGAACAAAGCTTATACGCTTTGCTTCCTATGAAAGTCGCTGTGAAGAGCGAATGAATTACTCGATTAAAATTACCGTTGACTTAGGTAAAGAAGGCACTGTATCGGCCACTACATCTGACATTTCCCTCAGTGGTGCAAAGATAAAGCTTTCTCCAAATTACTCTCTTGTACCAGAGCAACTCATTGGTATTAGATTGGTTGGCTTAGAACAAGACTTTGAGTTGGGATTAAAAGGAGGGGTTCAATATGAAGTTGTTGCTGTTGAGCCTGTTTCGAGGGACTACCAACACATACGTCTAAAACGGACTTTTATTGAAAATAACTCTGGATTTGATGAATTTTTACAGAGCTTTATACATGGAAATAAGCGCCGCTATAAAATAAACCTCGATAACACAATGGACGCGGTTGTATGCAAAGGATATGAACAATTTTATTTACCTAGAGTGAGCTCATTATTCATATACTTCGCAAAGAAAGGCAAACACTTACTTCCGACCATTGCGCTAACGAATGAAAATAACGCATACATAAACTACTACTTTGAAGACGAACGTAAAATTTCATGCTTATATAGTATTTTTAGTCAAAGTAGGTTAGCGCGAATACTTGCATTTCCAAACGCCGTCAAAGAAGCGACTGTGTATACTTTCACACACTCCAATGGTGGCAAAATATACTACTATTCAGCCTTTGGATATGAACTTGACGAACATCCAGAACTCAAAGCCTTGTTTCTTGGCTTTGGTAGCCAAAAAGAGAGCTGGCGTACCTATAAAGTTCAGCTCATGCCTAGCCATCACGAAGATGCCTTTATTCCTCTATCTTTACCTCTTAGCGCAGGAAAGAATGTGGAAAAGCTCAACAAAAGACCGACGCCTCGAGTGCAAGGTATTATCCAAGACGTAAAATTCTTGATGCTACTAACTGATATTTCAAGTAAACAGCAATTAAATGCTTATCAAGCCCATCAATTTGATAGTAACTCAGTAAATAAGCTAAAAGCATTCGGCCATGGTAAAGCCACAAACCCGCCATCACTCGAAGTTGTTGCGTTAGAATACGTAAACTTACGCTCTCATAAGCGCTATTTATACAAAACAGCCGTCACCATGCACGTTGATTCTGAACACGCTGACTCTGGTAATACCCGAGACTTTTCAGTGATGGGGTTACAACTCGAGACACCATCACCTTCGACCGTTAAAAAAGGTGACATTGTTCATTTAGAACTGCCCGACTTGCAAAAAATAACTAAACAACATCAACTGAATAACCTTAGATATGAAGTTATGGCTGTCAGTAAATCTAAAACCATTATAAATCTCAAGGTCAGCAGGTTAACAGATTTACCTCATGTCGGAATGGAGTTTTTTAAACAGCTTATTGACATGAATAAAAGCAAACTACACGCATGTGAAGAAACACCAAAAATCCCGGGGCTATCTACTGCACTCAGAAACATGGTCACAAAAAGTGTATGCCAATTTCCACTATATATTCATAAAGAATCGGCACTATTTAATATTGGTGCTATCGGCCTTGGCCTATACCCAACAAATCTGCATAAATTATTAATGTCCTATCATACAGGGGGCGTTGAGCACTTAGATGCTACCAACCTGTTCCCTGAGAACTTCATTGAAGAGCATTTAAACGAGGCATTCCGTCATATTAGTCGCCAAGATAAGCCTTTAAAATATACTGTATTTGTTCGTTTTGACAGTACCAAAGAACACCTATCCGATGCGATAAAAAGTCAATGTATTGCTTTTGATGAACCGATAGAGCCGCTTTACTTGTTTTTGAAAAAAGCGATTAAGAAAGACATACTATTTGTATTCCATTTGCATATTTCCAAAACCGGGCGTCCTGATACCGATTATTTGGCAAATGAATTACGATACGTCAGTCACTACGCATTACACAAAGCTAAGGATCTAGAAGAGGCACTGTGGTCTGTAACCGGTGTGTGTGACTTAATCGATATTAGTGATGAAGCAATACGTCAACTTGATGTTGAGCCGCGGCTTATCAAAGCCATGCTAGAACGCAAAAAACAGTGGTCAGACGGGCTTCTGCATTAATCAGGGCCCGTATATCGCGCTAAGCTAACAGCCCAAATAGAGTTAAAGCTGCAACAAGTGCTAAAAACAGCAATACATTACGTTTCACTAATCGCATCATGCATGTTGCCTCATAAGTACATCCAACATATTGCTGCTCTATTTGCTCTGCTGCTAACGCTGTTGTCGTTACAAGCTTGCGGTTTGATGTTGAAAAGTCCAGTGCATACTTAATAAAATGGTGTGTTCCTTTAGAGAAGTTACCAATAATCAAGTAACCAAAACTCGTAAGTCGTGCAGGTAGCCAGTTTAATATAAACAATAATGCATTTAATCGTACTTGATGGCGTGCATAAGGTGATGTTTGTGATTGCTCACTCGCAATATCAAACGCTGAACGAATTGATGCGTATAACACAGCGCCGGGTATGCCTAGTAACACAAACCAAAACATCACAGCACAATAATAACGGAAGTTTATCCATGCTAGCGTTTGCCCGAACCACTCCCCGTCTTGCTCACACTCAGTCCTAATTTGGCCCATTTGCAACGCATAAAGTGTAGCGGCTTCTTTGTCTCCGCGCGTTAAGGCATTCAGATAGCCTTTATACTTTTTCCTCGGCACGGCACACCCAAAACATATAAGGAGCAAAACAGTATTTATAGTGAACTGCCAAACTATGAAATCTGAAATTTGATATACCGCAGCAATCAAAAGCACGGGAAGCAGTAAATAAGATATGAACCCCATATCTTTGTTTAACAATTTACTGATAGTCTTATTGTCGTAGCCTGACTTCAAATAACGCGTCAAATAATAATCTATTTGCCAATGTAAACTACGTGCACCTAATCGCTCTAATGCCAAAGCAAGAATAATAGAGATTAAGATCATAACCTGTCTCTTTTTATGTAATTAAATCTAAAAGTTTTTGCCACTTAAATATAGCGCCAGGGTCTGTTTTTCTTCCCGGTGCTATATCACAATGCCCCACAATTCTATCCAGTGAAATAGCAGGATAATTGTGCCTAATTTCTCGGGTCAATGCAGCTAAACTAGCATATTGCTCAGAGGAATACTCTATGCAATCTGTTCCCTCAAGCTCTATACCTATACTAAAGTCGTTGCATCTTGCTCGTCCAGCAAACTCTGAGACCCCAGCATGCCAAGCCCGTTTACCAAATGGGACATATTGCAATACGGAGCCATCTCTGCGAATAAAGCAATGCGCCGACACTTTTAATCCTCGTAAATCAGAAAAACTCGGATGTGCATCACAATTTAGCTGTCCAGTAAATAAACTATCAACATAAGGCGTACCAAATTGCCCCGCTGGTAGTGAAATATTATGAATCACCAACAATGATATCTCTTCACTATCTGGTCTGTCATCAAAAAATGTACAAGGACGAGGAGATGCCAAATTCGACCAATCTCGTTGGGTCATGTCATTCACTTATTTAATCATTTAATCTATTTTTACCATAACAAGCTTTATTTAAATTCACTACCTTGATTGTGTAATAGTCCGCTACGCAGTAAAATTTACTGAATTCTCTTAAATATAAACATATAAGTGACGGTACTATGCAAAGCCAACTCATCACATCTGAACTCATTACTTCATTGGTGACCCAAGCATTAAATGAAGACTTAAATTTTCAAACAGCCAGTGATGGTGATATTACCGCACAATTGATCCCTGAAACACAACAAGCAAATGCTTTTGTTATTACGCGTGAAGATTGCATATTTTGTGGCGCAGACTTAATTTTAGAAGTATTCAAACAGGTTGACCCGAGTGTTGTTGTGAATGTATTAGTCAAAGATGGTGAGAAAGTGACTGCAAACACCAAATTATTTACAGCTAAAGGGTCGGCCCGCGCAATATTAACTGCTGAGCGTACCGCTTTAAACTTTGTCCAGTCACTCAGTGGGACAGCAACCACAACCGCACAGTACGTTGCAGCACTTGCAGGCAGTAATACACAACTACTTGATACGCGAAAAACAATCCCAGGCCTACGTGCATTGCAAAAATATGCGGTCACCTGTGGTGGTGGTAAAAACCATAGAATAGGTTTATTTGACGCTTTTTTAATAAAAGAAAACCACATCGCTGCATGTGGTGGGATAAATGCAGCTGTCGCTCAAGCCAAAGCGAGTCATGCAGACAAAGCGGTAGAAGTTGAGGTTGAAAACTTAGATGAGTTAAAGCAAGCGCTGGAAGCAGGTGCAGATATTATTATGCTTGATAACTTCAGCGTGCCTGATATTCAAAATGCTGTAGCACTCACTCAAGGGAAAGCCAAATTAGAAGTCTCTGGTAATATGACAATCGAGACCCTTACTACTTACGCGCAAGCTGGCGTGGACTTTATTTCTAGCGGTGCACTTACAAAAAACTTACAAAGTATCGACCTTTCCATGCGTTTCGATACTTAATCGAGATCAATAAGAGGGTGATCAAGTCAAAAATAGCCACCTAATCAATTGACAGGTAAATGAAAAAAAACTTTAATACGAACAAAGAACCAGAATGTAACAAAAAATTTATCAATAATGGTTAAATTGATGATAAAGTATGGTTAGTTTCAGCTTACCGCTGAGTTACAGGCTAAAATATCATTAATTTTTCTTGTTACTATCAGTAATTGTTATTAAAGTATTAGCCAGTAATGACCGATAATATAGATACAATGTGTTGCGGTGATAACAGAGTTAAACTAGGAAACCTAAATAAATCATTGATAAATATCATAGGTTCATTTGGATAAATTGATTCAATATTCTAAACTTTGTTAACAAAAGCAACAGAGTTAATAAAAGAATATAGGTCAAAATAGCACAAAGCCGATGAGCTTTCGTGAGACTAGCAGCTATTGCAATAATTTTAATAATCACCTAACTTTGTAATTAAAGTTAGATATACATCCTTTAGGAGACACATCATGACTAAACAACACCAGGGTGGTTTTACCCTTATTGAATTAATGATTGTAATTGCAATCATTGGTATTTTAGCCGCAGTTGCATTACCTCAATACAGTGATTACACCAATAGAGCAAAAGCAACAGAAGTTATGCTTGCCGCAAGTACGGTTAAAACATGTGCATCTGAAAAAGCACAAGTAGGCGCGAGCCCAGCTGACTGCTCTGCAGACTTTAAAGCCACCAAATATGTTTCAGGTGTCGCAATTACAGCTCTAGGGGTCATTACTGCCACAGCCGATGATGATCTAGCAGGTTTAACAATTGTCCTTACGCCACAAAATGGTGCTAGTGCTGCCACTGCTGCTAACTTTACCGCTGGGTTTACAATCACTGAGTGGACATGTACTGGCGCAGCCACTGGAACAGCGAAAACATCTTGGTTGCCAAGCAGCTGTACTGTTGCTGCATCAGGTGGCTAAATTTAGGTTAAATTCGATATAAACTGAAAGGGAGATACATTCTCCCTTTCCTCTATATACGATAGATGGACGCTTGTGACTGATAATAAAAATACGCTTGATACATTCCTTTGGGTAGGTGTAAGCTCTCGAGGAAAGCGCTTAGAAGGCGAAATGGCTGGTGCCAGCATCGCACTCGTTAAAGCACAGCTGCGCAAACAAGGTATTACTCCATCCAGAGTTAAAAGAAAACCCAAAGCGCTATTTGGTTTTAACAGTAAACAGAAGATCACTGCCAAAGATATTTCTGTAACAACGCGCCAAATTGCGACCATGCTTTTGGCGGGTGTGCCCTTAATCCAATCTTTAGAAATGATCTCATCTGGTGTTAAAAACAAATCCTTAAGTAAGCTTATTAGCAGCATTGCTGATGAAGTAAAAGCGGGCCACCCGTTTTCAAAGTCATTACGGGCATACCCACGATACTTTGATGATTTATATTGTGACTTAGTCGCCTCAGGTGAACAATCAGGCGCTCTTGACCAAATATTTGATCGTGTTGCTCTTTATAAAGAAAAAGCGGAAGCACTCAAGTCAAAGATTAAAAAAGCGCTTTTTTACCCTATTGCCGTGGTGATGGTTGCTATTATTGTTACCTCTATTCTCCTGATTTTTGTTGTCCCTCAATTTCAAGATATTTTTAATGGCTTTGGTGCTGAACTTCCCGCATTCACAAAAATGGTTATTCATATCTCTGAGTTTTTACAGAAATACTGGTGGGTAGCGTTAATTATTATTGCAGGTGGCGGATATAGCTATAAAGAAGCGCTCCTTCGCTCTAAAGCCACCCGTAACTTAAACGACCGAATAATGCTCAAGCTCCCGGTTGTTGGCATGATTTTACAAAAAGCAGCAGTAGCACGTTATGCAAGAACGCTATCAACCACTTTTGCTGCAGGTGTCCCTTTAGTTGATGCATTAGATTCAGCAGCTGGTGCGTCTGGTAACGTTATTTACCGAGATGCCATTTTAGACATTAAAGCCGAAGTTAGTTCTGGTAACCAAATGAACTGGGCCATGCGAAACTCAAAAGTGTTCCCTGACATGGTCATACAGATGGTTTCCATCGGTGAAGAGTCTGGCGCACTAGATAGTATGCTTGCAAAAGTCGCTAATATATATGAACAAGAAGTTGATGATCTCGTAGACGGACTATCCAGTTTACTTGAACCGCTAATAATGGCTGTTTTGGGTGTTTTGGTCGGTGGGCTAATTATTGCAATGTATCTACCTATTTTCCAATTAGGCTCTGTCATTTAACTCGAAGCGCTAGAACACACATTTTCTATCGTTCACAACTCATTCTAATAAGTATAAAAATGCAAGAAGTAATACAGGTACTACAAACTCAACCATGGTTTTTCCTTCTCACTATAGGCCTCGTTAGCCTTTGTATTGGCAGTTTTTTAAACGTTGTCATCTACCGTATTCCCATTATGTTGAATAAGTCATGGCAGAGCGAGTGCCGTGTTTTACTTGCCGATGAACTTGCGAGCGACAACCCGAAAAATGATAATGCTACATTTAATCTTGCTACCCCTCACTCTAGCTGTCCAAACTGTAACAGTGCGATCAAAGCGCGGCACAATATTCCAGTCCTTAGTTGGCTATTATTAAAAGGCCGATGCTTCGGATGTAACGCCAGTATTTCTGTAAGATATCCATTAATTGAAATGGGCACCACTTTAGCTTCTTTGCTCGTTGCCTATTCTTTTGGCCCAACTCAAACAATGATGCTGTATTTAGTCGTTACATGGGCGTTAGTGGCACTGATATTTATTGATATCGACCATATGCTATTACCAGATCAAATTACATTACCATTATTATGGCTCGCATTATTAGCCAGTATTTTTGATTTAACGATTTTACCTGCACAGGCAATTATTGGCGCTGCAGTAGGCTATCTCAGTTTATGGAGTGTGTACTGGCTATTTAAGTTACTCACAGGTAAAGAAGGTATGGGGTTTGGCGACTTCAAATTACTCGCTATTTTCGGCGCCTTGCTTGGTTGGCAAGCAATTTTAACCATTGTATTGTTGTCTAGTCTTGTTGGTGCAATCATAGGAAGTGCTCAGCTTGCAATACAGGGGAAAGATAAAAGCACGCCTATACCATTCGGTCCTTATCTAGCAATAGCCGGTTGGCTTATGCTCTTATATGGGCAACAAATACAAAGTTGGTATTTCAATTTAATTGGGTATTAATACGCTATGGCAAATTGGGTTTTAGGCCTCACAGGAGGAATTGGTGCGGGCAAAACAGCTGTCAGTGATGCGCTGGCTGAAAAAGGCATTTGTATCGTCGACGCCGATGTCATTGCACGCGAAGTCGTTGCACCCGGTACCTTTGGGCTAAATACAATTGTTGATAAATTTGGTAAAGACATTTTACAAGATGACGGCAGTTTAAACAGAGCCAAGTTACGCCACATTATCTTCACCAATGATGACCATAAAAGTTGGCTAAACGATTTACTGCACCCCATCATTCGCCAGGCCACACTCACACAGCTGGCGCAAGCCAAATCCACCTATGTTGTCTTGGCTGCACCTTTACTGTTCGAAAACAAACTCGAGCAATTGTGTAATCATACATTGCTGGTTGATGTCAGCGAAGAAACCCAAATAGCAAGAACTTCTCAAAGAGATAATGTTGAGAGTGACCACGTTAAACGTATTATTGCTTCACAAATGTCTCGGCACGAGAAACGGCAAAAAGCAGACACAATTTTAGATAACAATGGTTCATTAGAGAAAATGTACGATAACCTAAATACACTACATCAAGAATTGATAATCAAAGCGCAATTAACCTAAATTAGTGCGACAAAGCGGCACGCTAATTTAAGATATTTAACCATAGAAAGAGTTTAGTTATTGATATTTTTGCTAAACTGAGTTCAGTATAGGTAAGCATTAGAGGCATTATGGAGCATCACTCACCACTACTACGTAAATTTATTACGTTGGGTAAAGTCACACCGGAGCAGCTCAAGCTAAAACAAGCAGAAGCACAATCAACCGCGGAGTTAATCTGTTTGTGCACAGGTATGAATGGTAAAGAGTTAGCGGAACAATGCCTTGACTTATTTCGAGTTCCTTTATTTGATTTAACCGATTTTGATGTTGAACAGTTACCAGCTGAATTAGTTAAAGAAAAACTCATTAAGCAACACCACTTACTTCCTTTAGTTAAAAAGGGGAGAAAACTCTATATAGCGACATCAGACCCTACCGATTATGGGGCATTTGAGAACTTCGAATTTAGCACGGGTCTACAATGCGAAGCCGTTGTCGTTGACTACAAACAACTCGAACAAAAAATTGACCTACTTTTCGATTCCACAGGTGGTCTCTCACTCAGCGATGAAGAATACAAAGAGTTCGCAGACTTAGATGTTGAAGACACGCAAAGCGCACAGCAGCAAAATGATGAGGGTGATAAAGATGATGCCCCAATCATTGTATATATCAATAAAATACTCATGGATGCTATTAAGAAAGGGGCGTCCGATTTACACTTTGAGCCTTATGAACATAAATATCGAGTGCGTTTTCGCATTGATGGCTTATTGCATGAAATGGCAAGTCCACCAACAAGCTTATCCACGCGCTTATCAGCTCGAATCAAAGTCATGGCTCGCTTAGATATCGCTGAAAAACGAAAACCCCAAGATGGCCGTATTAAGCTAAAAATATCAGAACGTAAAAGTATCGACTTTCGTGTCAGCACCCTACCTACATTATGGGGTGAAAAAATTGTAATGCGTATACTCGATTCATCAAGTGCCATGTTAGGCATTGATGTTTTAGGATATGAAGCTGAACAAAAATCCCTATTCATGGATGCGCTTGAGCAACCTCAAGGTATGATATTAGTCACAGGACCGACTGGTTCTGGTAAAACAGTTTCTCTGTATACAGGTTTAAATATTCTCAACAAACCACAACGTAACATCAGTACCGCGGAGGATCCTGTTGAGATCAATCTTGAGGGGATTAACCAGGTACAAATTAACCCTCGTGCAGATATGACTTTTGCCAACGCATTAAAGGCATTCTTGCGACAAGATCCCGATGTCGTTATGGTTGGTGAAATACGAGACTTAGAAACTGCTGAGATCTCGATTAAAGCGGCCCAAACTGGGCATTTGGTTTTAAGTACTCTGCATACCAATTCCGCCCCAGAGACATTAACACGATTACTCAACATGGGCGTACCTGCCTATAATGTAGCCAGCTCGATAAGCTTAATTATTGCACAGCGTCTTGCTCGTCGTTTATGCCCTAAGTGCAAACAAGCTGAGACACTGCCAGAAGAGGAACTGCTTAAACAAGGATTTACCTCGGAGCAAATACAAGATATCACCCTATTCTCACCGCAAGGCTGTGAACATTGTACTGATGGATATAAAGGACGTGTAGGTATCTATGAAGTAGTTAAAATTACCCCCGAGATAGCACAGGTTATAATGGAGGGAGGTAACTCGATTAAAATTGCACAAATGGCTGAGCAGTTAGGATTTGCTAATTTACGCAAATCAGGTCTCAAAAAAGCAGCCTCAGGAGTTACATCACTGTTAGAAATAAACCGAGTGACTAGCTTCTAGACTCGTTGTTTATTACACTGTGGGCTGAGTTAACGACGAGGTTAATTATATGCCCACAGTAGTAAATTGCCCAACCTGTGCAACAGATGTTGTTTGGTCTGAGCAAAGTCAATACCGCCCCTTTTGTTGCAAGCGTTGCCAACTTATTGATTTAGGCGAATGGTCTTTCGAAAATAATAAGATCTCCACAACAATTCAAAGCGATGCTGAGCTAGATCCTCAGGCAGCTCAAGATTTGATTGAAGACATGGAAGCTATGCTTGCAAAAAATGATGATTTTTTCAAATGAGCACTCCATAAGCTTCCATTTAATATGTCTTTAAAATAGTCTCATTTTTTGTTTTACATTCCGTGCTTAGGGTAAGTAGATATACCTACCCTTACTATTCGTTAATGGGCGTTTTTGATAACCTTGCTATCGCTGACTTACCTCTTGATATATGCCAAACACTATTGACCTCACTGCTATACGCGCGTTTCATTACCTTTTGACTCATGATGACAAAAGCAAAACCAAAAACACAGGCCGCGACTTCAACGCTGATGGTTGTGACATTATATGCCGCCCAAATAGGATCAATCGGAAATATAGTCGCTAAAATAGAAGTGAGTGGAATACTAAAACAGAGCACGGCTATAAAACGCATACCAGCAATCGCAGTACGAGCAGCGCCAGACATAAAGCTCATTGCAATAATTACAAAAAACACGCAATAATACAGATACAGATAAACAATGTTTATATTGACATTGAATAGCCCGATCCACTTTGTTGCGGCAAATGAACTCGCGATACCAGCGATACACCCAATACTAATACCAACGGTTAGGCTTGCCAGTAAATTACTTGATTTCGCTTGCTCTGGTACCTGTTTATTTCTGCGCTTTTCTAGCCATAATAAGTTTCCAGAGTAGAATAATACCGCCCCTAATAGCCCCATAAAGAAATAAACCCAACGGCCGAAGTCACCACCAAAGCTTCCGAAGTGTAAACCGAAGAAACTAGAGACGAGATCACTCCATACACCTTGATCTCCTCCACGTACGCTGCTCGTTGAGATCTCAAATGTATAAGGTTGCATATACAGAAAATCGGTAACTGGGCCTCGCATCAGTTTCTCTGTACTTTTTATTTTAATTGCGGCATTAGGACCTGATTCAGATAAACCACTAAAATCAATTTGCGTAATTACATACTCCGGTGCATATTTATTGATGACGTCCTGTAACTCGACTAACTTTGGTAAGTTCTCAACTTTATAAACGGCTTCAGATCTCACTTTGCTCTTAAATAAAGGCTTATCACCATAAATTTGAGCGACTCCTCCATAAATCAAATCATGAAAGGCAAATACAAATACGGTGAAGGAGATAATGATATGAAATGGTAAACTACTAACACCAATTAAGTTATGAGTATCTAACCAAAACCGCGCTTTTGATTTGTTATTACGCAGCGCAAAAAAACTCTTTGTTAGTGTGGGTAATAAAAAAATTACTCCGGAGATTAGTGCAATAAAATATAAAAAAGAGGCAACACCTAAAACATATACACCGGCTTGATCATGCCCTATTTCACCCATAATACCAGCGGTTCGGTGCAAGTAATCAACAAGCATTGACAATTCGTTGACATGGCGCAATTCTGCAACCAATTCCCCCTGCTCATCAAGCGTTGCATGGTAAACTTGATCACCTAAAGATATCCCTCGACCATTGCCTGACTCATACCAAGTTATCGGTGAATGGGCTTCTGAAAAATGTAAACTAATTGAATCCGCAGCCTTGGGGTAATCCGTCAATACTTTTTGGATTAGAATATCATATTGACTGCTGTGCACTTGTGGTAACTGATAACTTGGCGGTGTTGCCCATTGATCAATTGCACCTCTAAACATGGTTAATGAACCGGCAAAAAAACCAATAAACAACAACAATCCTGCACAAATCCCTGTCCAAGTGTGTAAAACTTGATATGTTTTGATGATGTCGGGACGGATTTTCATAATAAATCCTTGAAGAATATCAAGCAACCAAATACACATACATTGCCAATAAGTAAGCTCATTGCTGCTTCTTTGGCTGTTTTAAACAAGTATCCAACAGTTACAATAATCATCCATATTGGAGGGACCATCCACATATGTATTTGTGTCTTCCAAAGTAGACGCTCACCAGATAATTCACTGTTTAAGCTATCTGGTCCAAACCATGCGAATAAGCCAACTAAACCAAAACTCAGCGTTAAACCTAAAACCAAAGAAATCAGAGTTTTCCATAACCACTGAGGCTGAATTTTTCCTTTTTGCCTATCGTTCATTCTTTACCTTCACAAAAAAAATAGTACTGGGTAGTATTATCAGGCATAACATCGTCACCACCAGCCAAGTCATCGCTGCTGCAACACCACTCAATTGTAAGTTCACCACATACAAGGCAGCCATACTACAGCACAAGCTGAGCCCCTTATAATGAGTTGGTAATGGTTTTATAAGTAAATATTGATGCTTATTACTGCAATAGAGCAAAACAACTGACGTTATGACCAAGATAACAAATAAGCTTAAAATCACGCCTTACTCCAAGTCATTATTGATAATTGTAAGTACTCTTAATGGAAACAGTTTGAATTATACCCAAAACACCAAAATACAACAACGATAAAAATAACAATGATAACCATTTTCACTTAATTATTATCCGTTACATTCACGCGCAGCTTAATTAAAAAGGGCCATCGATGATGGGGTTTATTGCAGTGACACATATTGAGGTATTTATTTACTACATAACCTCAGCTCTGGATAAGCGAATTTGTCCAATAAAGCTATTTTTCTCACTCTCGGCGTTGCTTTTATGCAGTAATAGCCCGCTATTACTGCATAAAAGCGCTTTAGATAAAGCGCTTGTTCGAAGGTGTATTGTTGCACTACATTTCTTTTTGTTGATGTCGCTTCATTTTTTTGCGCTGAATATTTGAGAGCTTTTCTCGTTGCTGAGCATCTAACAGTTGCCAAATTTGCTGTTTGCTTTTCAATTTTGCTAATAAGACTTGCGCTTTCACAGTCTGCATTTTTGCAATCGTCTCTTTAGCTTGTTGCTCATCGAAATTATCAGCTTCCACTATTGCTTTAAATGCACCTTTATTATCAGCTCGGGCTGCCTTTGCCTGCTTAACTAGGCTGCGCTTTTCGGTTAATATTTCACTAATTCTATTTTGCTGCTCGTCCGTAAGAGCCAACTTCATTGCTGCATGCTTTGTAAGTAAAAAATGTTTTCCACTGTGATGAGCTGAACCGGCATATGTCAGCGATGCAAACAACACTCCGGAACACAATACAATTGATGTTAAGCCACTTTTAATATTCATATTTATTACCTTTCCACTGTAAAATTAGACAACACCTTGAGTGTACGCTGCCTAATGAAAAGCAACGCAAAGCAATGTAAAGGCTGTGTAAAGATCTGCAATTTAATATTCATAGAGGTAAACTAAATAAAACGCCCTTAATTGTGAACCGCATGAGTAAATTATTATTAATCGAAGATGATCGAGCGCTCAGTGATTTATTGAGTGAGTATTTAACATCTCAAGGCTGTGATGTTGAACAAGCATTTGATGGTTTATCTGGACTAAAACAAGCGACCAGTAATAACTATGATGTTATCTTGCTCGATGTGATGCTTCCACACTTAGATGGATTTGAAGTACTCAAGAAAATTCGTCTTAGCCACCTAACGCCTATTATAATGCTCACAGCAAAAGGCGACGATTTTGACCGTATTTTCGGTTTAGAGTTAGGTGCTGATGATTATCTTCCCAAGCCATTTAATCATCGGGAATTACTAGCTCGCATCCATGCAATCAGCCGCCGAATCGAATTTGTAAAACAAACTGAACAACATGACCAATTACTATCCTCCTCCCATGTCACACTCAATATCGCAGCCCGTAAAGCCGCGGTAAATAATCATCTACTGGTCTTAACTGGTACTGAGTTTTCGATCTTACAAAAGTTAATGTCTAACATTGGTGATGTGGTCAATAAAGATGCCTTAAGTCAGCATGTACTGGGCAGAAGATTAGCCCCATTTGATCGTTCTATTGATATGCATGTAAGTAATTTAAGAAAGAAAATAGCCAAGTATAGTGATATTCAATGTATTCAAACAATCCGAGGAAGTGGCTATGTTTTCTTGGCTGAATAAATATCGCCCTCTTAATTGTACTCTAAGTAAGCCTGGCTCCTTAGTTTACCAAGCTTTTTTTGGATTTTGGTTAACGATATTAGGCATATTTTTAATGCTGCTATTACTCAGTCAATTACACCCAGAGCAATTAGAGTCAAAAAAATTACGGGGTAAAATGTTAGGCTCATTGATACATATTCAGCACAATTTAGAGCGGTTCGTTAATATTAAACACAAACCCATCGCAAAAGCACTTAAGCACCCGCGCCTCAGTGAACATAAATGGTTATATTTATCGCATAAGAAAATAGAAGAGAGTGTGAGCTCTCGACCAAACAAGCAACAACTGGATTTGTCCTTGCTTTTTTTTGAATCTCCAACAGAGCCCCTCTTCATTGTCACCGACAAATACTATGCTTACGGGCCGCTTCCTGTCACTTTAAACAGTGAAGAATATCAGTTATTTCAAATTAAAGCTTTGAAAGCACCTGCTTTTCTTACGCGCATAAAAATGCTGCCATTTTGGTTAAAAGGGCTGGCTATACTATTACCTTCTATCGTGTTGAGTATTTTATTTAGTCGTCGATTAGTGGCTCCTTTGACGGAACTTGGTAAAGCAGCGAAGAAGCTCGCGCAAGGAAAATTATCGGCTAGAGTCACCGTTCCAGCCAAACGCCATGATGAAATTGCTTCGTTAATGCACGACTTCAACTTTATGGCTGAACGCTTATCAAGCAGTGTTCATGCCCATAAACAATTGCTTGCCGATGTGTCTCATGAATTGCGCTCGCCATTAACGCGCCTTACCCTTGCAAATGCCATGGCACAAGACACTCAAGGAACCACACAAAATGGCTACCTAATACGTATTGAGAAAGAAGCAAAGTGTTTAGACCAAATGCTTTCTGACGTCCTAACACTCTCTCGCTTAGAACAAAATCAACAAACATTACAATTGGAGGAAGTCAGTTTAGATGCATTGATGAGTAACCTCCTCAATGATGCACACTTTGAAGCAGAACAAAAAGACCGTATATTTAACAGTCAACCAATCCCCTCTATTACCCTTATTTGTGACGGGTCTCTATTAAATAGTGCGATTGAAAATGTCATTCGAAATGCAATTAAATACGCACAAAATCATATCTCGGTGTCTTTTTCGCAAACAGCTGACTCTCTCAGCATTTTTGTTCATGATGATGGCTTTGGAGTCACGGATGAGGCGTTAATCCGTTTATGCCAACCATTTTATCGAGTGTCAGATTCTCGAAATCGAAGTTCAGGGGGAATTGGTTTAGGGCTTGCAATCACTAAACGGGCAGTTTGCGCTCATAATGGTAAACTTATACTTAAACATAACACGCCTACAGGGCTCGCTGCAGAGATACGATTACCACTATGAACTTTTATAGCCACAGTACTGAACTTGCTAAACATCAAGTTGCTATTGAGCAACACTGGCAAAACTGCCAGCAAGGCTACTTTTCAACTCCACAGGGAACGTTATTCTACGCCTACCATATACCAAGAGCGGCAAAGTATAGTCTGGTTTTGGTAAATGGCCGTATTGAGTCAGTTTGGAAGTACCAAGAGCTCCTGTGGGAGCTGGCAAAAAATAATATTGCGGTGTTTAGCTATGATCATATTGGTCAAGGTTTATCAACCCGCACACTGGCAAACTCTCATATTGGGCATGTGCGTCGCTTCAGCGATTATTCTGAGGACCTCCATTATTTTATAAAAAATATTGTTGAACCTAATGCCGTAGGAGAAACCTTCATTTTGGCCCATTCAATGGGCGCTGCTATTAGTTACGAGTACTTATGCCACTATGAGAATAGTATTTCAGGCGCTTTTTTCAGCGCTCCTATGTTTGATATCCAGACACACGAAGTACCCTATGCACTCGCAAAGTTTATCGCTCATGTGGGCTGTATATTCGGGTTTTCCAAACATTATGCATTTGGACAAAAGGACTATGCACCGCCTGAGTTTTGGGAAAACAAATTAACCCAATGCGCAACCCGTTATCAACGGTTCAGAACTTTATATCATAATGAGCCAGAGCTACGCTTAGGTGGCGTCAGCTTTAACTGGTTAGAGCAAGTATTCAAATATGTTGCAAAAGCTAACGCTTTATCAACCACGACACCAATACATATTGCCAGTGCAAACAATGACATGATAGTAAACAACCAAGCGCAGTTCAGTATGGCTACTCGACATGACAATGTAACACTGAGCCAATATGTCGAGGCGCGTCATGAGCTGCTATGTGAAACAGATGATATTAGACACGCAGTCCTGACGGATATGTATGAATTTTATGACGCGTTGGCATTTACAGCTAAAGACACCGGGTCTTGATGAATAAGTACATCAACGTCTCCCTCAAATGCAGCTTCAATACTTTGAACCACTTCATCTGCAACATGGTGAGCCCTTATCAGAGGTAAATTATCATCTAATTCTAAATGCAGCTGTATAAATTTCACTTTGCCACTTTGTCGAGTCCGCAATTCATGAATCCCAAATACATCTTCATGACTGGATGCCAACAAGACGATTTCACTCTTTTCATCATCTGGCAATTCTTTATCCATCAAATGGTCTGCACTTTCTTTAGCGATATCCCAACAATTATAGAGTAAGTAACCAGCCACCCCTATAGCAAAAAGCGGGTCTGCATATATAACACCATAGTAGGATAAAAGAATAGCTATCAGGACTGCAACATTCAGTAATATATCGCCTTTATAATGCAAAGCATCCGCTTTAACCGCAATTGATTGAGTCCGTTTCAATACTTGATGCTGTACAAATACCACAAGTAATGTACACACTATCGCAAATAGACTCACCCAAACACCGAGTAGCGAATGGCCTAATTCAACTGGGTTAAAGATACGCTCAATACCATGAAAAACCAATAAGCAAGCTGAGCCAGCAATAAATGCAGCTTGTCCAAGCCCTGCCAAAGCTTCAGCTTTACCATGCCCAAAGCGATGGTCATCATCCGCCGGTCTTAGCGCATAACTCAACACTAAGAAACTCATCATGGATGCGCTAATGTCCAACATAGAGTCTGTCAATGAGCCCAACATCGCGGCGCTGCCAGATGACAGCCAAGCCCAACACTTAGTAGCAATCATTAGGCTCACCATAATCATGGTAAATATACTAGAAAATCTGACTAAAACATCATAACTGTGCTTCACAACACCCTCCACCGTTACTAACTTGGCGATACTACTGTACATAACCTAGCACATGCAAATTAACGGCACATGACATCACTTCTAAAATAGTTATCGCGCTGTCATCTTTTCGATATACTAGTGCTATTACATTATTCGAGGTTATTATGTTAGATATTGTACTATACCAGCCAGAAATCCCACCTAACACGGGCAATATAATCCGTTTATGTGCCAACACCGGTTATTCGCTGCATTTAATCGAACCTTTAGGGTTTGAGTGGGATGATAAACGCGTCAAGCGCGCAGGGTTAGATTATCATGAATTTAGTGATGTTCAACGCCACGCATCTTTTGCAGAGTACATAGAAAAGCAACAACCTAAACGTGTCTTTGCCTGTACAACAAAAGGCACTAAATATCATCACCAACCAGAATATCAAGCTGGTGATTGCTTGCTGTTTGGGCCTGAAACCCGTGGACTTCCTGATGATATTATTTATTCACTACCTGAAGAGCAGCGCTTGCGTATTCCAATGCGCCCGGATAGCCGCAGCATGAATTTATCCAATGCCGTCGCAGTGTTTGTTTATGAGTCTTGGCGACAATTAGACTTCGTTAACGCGAAGTAGTAGCACCATCTGATACAATAAGTGGGCATGTACAAAAAGCGGAGAAGTTACTCCGCTTTTTGTTCTCTGCTAAGCAATGCCATCGCAGCTTCTTTAACATCTTTTTGTTGATAAAGGACTTGATAAATTTGTTCAGTGATCGGCATTTCGATGCCTGAGCGTTTTGCTAAAAGGTAAACCTCTTTGGTATTTCTAAACCCTTCAACAACTTGCCCTATACTATCCATGGCCTCTTGCACAGCAAGACCTTTGCCTAATGCAAGTCCAAAACGGCGATTTCTTGATTGGTTATCTGTACATGTGAGAATTAAATCCCCAAGCCCAGCCATCCCCATAAAAGTCTCTGAACGAGCACCCAATGCACACCCTAACCGACATAACTCAGCCAAGCCTCGAGTTATCAAAGCCGTTCGTGCATTTGCACCAAAACCAAACCCATCAGACATACCAGCACCAATCGCAATCACATTTTTAACAGCACCTCCCAATTGGATCCCAATAAAATCATCATTGTTATACACTCTAAATGAGCGCCCACAATGAAGTAATTTTGCCAGCTCTGCTGCAAATTCATTATGCGTAGCAGAAACGGAAATTGCTGTAACTAACCCTGCGGCCATTTCTTTAGCGAACGTGGGCCCTGACAGTACTGCCAGTGGAATAGTATTCCCGAGTTTTTGTGTCGCCACATCTTGTAGCAATCGACCCGTTTCTGGCTCTAGCCCTTTAGTTGCCCAAGCAACTCTGGCATTGGGTAATAAATCATTTCGAACTTGCTCTAAGGTTTGTCCGAATGCATGGCTTGGTACAACCACTAAAACGAGTTCACTGGCTTGTACGGCTTTCTGTAAGTTTGCTTCTAAAGTCAGAGAATCAGGGAAGGTAATGTCCGGTAAGTAACGTTGGTTCTTGCGCTCAGCTGCTAGCGTCTCAACGTCTTGCTTGTTTCTACCCCATAACGTCACTTTATGACCATTTCGGGCAAAACAAATAGCAAGGGCGGTGCCATAAGACCCCGCCCCTAAAACAGTTACAGCTGTATGTGCTGATGTCATCAATTATGCGTCAGCAGTTTGCTCTGCTTGCGCAGCTCGTTGTTGCATGTACTGAGAAAACAACGCATCAAAGTTAACTGGTGCTAGGTTTAACTGTGGGAAAGTACCACGGTTAACAAGGCCTGCTACTGCTTCACGCGCATATGGGAACAGAATGTTCGGGCAATAAGCACCTAGCATATGCGCCATTTGTAGCTCTTCCAATTCCGCGATAGAGAAGATCCCTGCTTGTTGAATTTCACATAAAAATGCCGTTTCTTCACCTATTGTTGCAGTCACAGTCAGTGCGAGAACAACTTCATATACATTCTCGTCAAGCTTATTTGAACGCGTGTCCATGTCTAGTTTAACTTCAGGTGTCCACTCTTTTTGGAAGATAGCTGGAGAGTTAGGCGTTTCAAACGAGACATCTTTAGTAAAGATACGTTGAATGTTAAATTGTGCGCCTTCTTGTTGCTCTGCCGCTGCGTTTTGATTTTGTTCAGTCATGAGTGTTCCTAAATTAAATTTTTTGTTTGTATAATTATGCTGTTAGCAAGGTATCGAGTTTACCTTGGGCTTCTGTGGCCATAAGGTCGTCACAACCACCAATATGCTTATCATTGATAAAAATTTGCGGCACAGTATATGCCCCGTTCGCTTTATCAATCATTTCATCACGTAGCTCAGGTTGAACACCAATATCATACTCTGTATATGTGACACCTTTTGCATCAAACAATGCTTTGGCACGATGACAAAATGGGCAGTAATCTTTACTGTATATAACAACCTGGCTCATTGAATTCTCTCTTTATTTTCCTGACGTAGTCGGTAAGCCTGCATTTTGCCAAGCTCCCATACCACCATTTAATACGTAAACCTGCTCAAATCCAGCTTTATGCATGGTATTTGCGATGCCAGAAGCAGTCATACCTGTGGTACATACCAATATAATGGGTTTGCTTTTTAGTTTTTCAAGGCCAACAAATTCACTTTGTTTTGCTTTTTCAGCGCTTAAATGTTTGGCGCCGGCTATTTGTCCTGCATTAAACTCTTTAATCGCTCTGATATCAACAACCTGACCTTCTTCTCGGTTAACCAACAACGTCAATTGCTGAGGGTTAATTTGTCTAATTGCAGAAAACTTACTTTTTATAAAGCTGCTCACTATCATTGCGACTATCGCCAACCAAATAATACTCAATACAGCATGATTGCCAACAAATTCAATATATTGTTCCATGAACCTTCCAACTTTAATCTCGCAGCAAAACGCAGCGATTATGTATGATTTTTAATAACCCCGAAGTATACATTTTGCGATCACTTGGGTATAGCCCTTTATTAGTCCACCATTAAACAAATCATCAAGCCTCCTTATGCTTCACCGTTTGATTTATCATTTGAACCACTCCAACGTGAGCATAAATCATCGTTCACGGGCTGAACATTGATACAAAACAAGGTATGCTAGAGCTAGACATCGTGCCATATTTCAGGAGCTCAAATGACTGCACAGAAAAAACCACTTGTTTTAATGATTTTAGATGGTTGGGGTTACAGAGAAGAAACAGAAAGTAATGCAATTTTAGCCGCTAATACCCCAGTATTAGATGAGTTATGGCAAACCCAACCTCGTACACTCATTTCAGGTTCTGGTTTAGATGTGGGTTTACCTGATGGGCAAATGGGCAATTCCGAGGTTGGCCATGTGAATTTAGGTGCTGGGCGCATCGTTTATCAAGACTTTACCCGTATAACTAAAGCCATTGATGATGGTGAATTCGCACATAACCCAATACTTGTCTCCAATATTGACAAGGCTGTTGCAGCCAATAAAGCAGTTCACTTAATGGGCCTTCTGAGCCCTGGCGGTGTTCATAGTCATGAAGACCATATTGTTGCCGCCATCGAATTGGCTGCTGCACGTGGCGCAAAGCAAGTTTATTTTCATGCATTTCTAGATGGCCGAGATACGCCACCCCGTAGTGCCGAAGCATCTATCAAGCGCGTTGAAACTACCTTCGAAGCATTGCAATGTGGTCGATTAGCCTCAGTAGTAGGCCGCTACTATGCGATGGATAGAGATAACCGTTGGGAACGTGTTGAGACGGCGTTTGATTTAATGGTTTGTGCACAAGCACCTAATCACTATAGCTCAGGTATTGAAGCACTGAATGCAGCCTATGAACGTGATGAAAATGATGAATTTGTCACGGCTTCAATTATCCAGCCGCAAGATGCCTCCGCTGCCACAATTAACGATGGCGATACCGTTATATTTATGAATTTTAGAGCCGATAGAGCGCGTCAAATGACCCGTGCTTTTGTTGATAAAGAATTCACTGGTTTTGCTAAAAAGCGCTCTCCAAAGTTAAGCGCCTTTGTTATGATGACTGAGTACGCCGCAGATATCGATGCGCCAGTTGCATTTGCACCTGAAGCACTCCATAACGTACTCGGAGAATGGCTCGCCAAACATAATAAAACTCAACTTAGAATTTCTGAGACGGAAAAATATGCACACGTTACCTTCTTTTTCAGTGGGGGACGTGAAGACCTTTTCGACGGCGAAAAACGAGCTCTTATTCCTTCCCCTCAAGTCGCAACGTATGATTTGCAGCCTGAAATGAACTCTGAACTACTGACCGATACCTTAGTTGAAGCAATTCATAGCGGTGAACATGATGTGATCATCTGTAATTACCCAAATGGTGATATGGTTGGACATTCAGGGGTATTTGACGCCGCAGTAAAAGCCTGTGAAGCTGTCGATACATGTATCGGTCGTGTCGTCTCTGCACTCAAAGAAGTCGGCGGTGAAGCGCTCATTACAGCAGATCATGGTAACGCAGAGCAAATGGCTAACCCTGCAACAGGTCAAGCTCATACAGCCCACACCAGTGAACCTGTACCTTTTATTTACGTTGGTCGTGATGCGCAGCCTCATGCAGGCAAAGCGCTCAGCGACGTTGCACCGACCATATTGCACTTAATTGGTATGGAACAGCCAACTGAAATGACCGGTACTCCAATTATGACGATAAAATAAATATGCACTCCTCCTTTCTCAGGTGTGTTTTGTTTTTATGTTTACTGGCCGCAACGTATGTTACGGCCAATGAATCTCGTACAAAGCAAGACTTAACCGAAGTACAAAAAGAGCTTAAAAAAAGCCAAAAAAACTATCAACAACAAAGAAAAGCAATTTCAGTTTTACAACAAAAATTGCAAGCTCAAGAACTCGATATTGCCAAAAATGCGAAAGCTTTATCGTTAACTCAGCTTGGTATCAATGAAAACCAACAACAGCAATATGCACTTTTAAACGAGTCTAAGCGTCTTAATAATAAAAAGCGAAAATTACAAAACTTACTGGCTGCGCAGCTAAAAAGCGCTTACATGACGGGCACTCACGATTACTCTAAGATGCTATTAAATCAAGAGCTTAGCGCCACATTTGAGCGTACTTTAAGTTATTATGATTATTTTAATAAAGCACGTATAACACAATTAGATACTTTGAAAAGCGTCGTTGCACAACTGGCTGAAAATCAAAATCGTCTCGCTCGCAAAAAAAATCAACTAGCGCATTTGCTCACTCAACAAACTGAACGCAAAAGTGCGCTCGCAAAAATGCAGCTTCAACGAAAAAAGAACTTAACGACACTAGATGCAACCTTAAATGAAACGCAAGAAGCCATTTCTTATTTAAAAGAAAATGAACAAACTTTACTAAGCGCATTAGAAAATTTAGCTAAAGTAACAGTCCCAGAAGAGGTGGTTCTCAATGGTCTTGCCCAATACAAGGGAACACTCACACTCCCTAGTAAGGGCCGAATTAAACACCGCTTTGGCCAACGAAAACATGCCGGTATGAGCTGGAAAGGGATCGTCATTCAATCTCCAAATGGACAAGCAATTAAAAGTATCAATCAAGGCCAAGTTGTTTTTGCTGATTGGTTAAATGGATTTGGCTGGGTCATTGTCATTGATCATGGTAGAGGTTTTATGAGCTTATACGGCCATGCGCAAACACTGCTAAAAGATGTTGGTGACCTAGTAACGAGCCAAGAACCAATTGCTTTGGTTGGACAAAGCGGCGGACAATCAAGTTCTGGTCTATACTTTGAAATACGGCATAAGGGAAGCGCTGTCGACCCAGTAAAATGGTGCAGAGCAAGTTAATTGATTAACTGTGCTGCCCAAGACATTGGAGCAGCACATGAAAAAATCACATCAAATAGCAGCGAGCACACACTGCATACTTAATCACTGGCAAATGGCTATAACGACGCTGCTATTTTGCATTGCACTACAGCTACATACGGTCAATGCAGCCACGCAATTTGACAATGAACAAATCAATGAAATTGTCTACCATATCCACACTTATTACGTGGAAGATATTCCGCTTAGCCATATTCAAGCAAACAACATAAACTCACTATTTAAAGATTTGGACCCTTACTCAAAATACCTTTCAGAACATGAACTTGAAGCTATTTTCAGCGCTGCAAATGGTCGCTACACAGGTATTGGGATTGAGGTTGAGCGAGTTGATGAGCGCATTGTCATCGTCAATACTTTACCCGGCTCGCCTGCTGCGCAAGCAGGTATCGAAGGCGGAGATAAACTAGTTGCAATTGGACAAACAGATGTGACGAAAAAAGACATAGCCCATGTATCTAAACTGCTTCGGGACGCCAAGTTCGCAACCATCAACATCACCGTAGAGCGCGCAAAAACCAACCTGACACTTGCTCTTCGTAGACAGGAAATAAACTTAGAAAGTGTTAGCAGCCAACTGTTAAAAAGCGGAAATGGCTATATTGAATTAAATAGCTTTAATAACCATAGCTATCATGATGTATCACGACACATCAATAAACTTATTAGCAGAAATGGCGCGCCACTAACAGGGCTTATTATTGACTTACGAGATAACCCAGGCGGCACACTCAGCAGTGCGGTGGCAATTTCTGATTTGTTTTTACAGGCCGGCACCATTGTTACAACAAAAGGCCGGTTTTTTGACGCAAACCAGCGTTTCAGTGCAGAGCACGGCGACATCTTAAATGGTGCCCCGATTGTTGTGTTAATCAATGAACAATCAGCTTCTGCAGCAGAAATACTTGCGGGCGCATTACAAGATAACGGTAGAGCATTAATTATTGGCAAACAATCCTATGGCAAAGGATCTGTGCAATCTTTAATTCCTTTAGGCAATGGTACCACCGCATTAAAACTCACAACCGCCCGTTACTTTACTCCGTCAGGGCAATCTATTGAAGGTGTCGGCATTAAACCTGATATCATTATCACGCCACAAAGCCTTTCGAATTTAAGCAAAGACGTTATAATGAATGGTGAACAAACGAACAAAATTACCGTGTTAGCAAAGCTGGACTCGCACATCATGACAGCTAAAAGGTTGCTACAAAAATAACGATTAAAACATATAACAATAATTATAGTAGGCACCGTGTTAAAGATATTTTTTTGGGGAGTTATTTGCTTTTGCTTAGCGCTCGCACCTAGTTATGCAAAACAAATTGCCATCGTTATTGATGACGTTGGCAATCATGAACGTGATCTTGAGCTTCTGAACCTCCCGGGCCAGTTGTCTTTTTCGATCTTACCTCATACACCATACTCGCAACTATTTGCTCGCTTAGCGAGTAAAGAAAATAAAGAACTCCTATTACACGTGCCAATGCAATCTATCGAAAATAAGGTACTCGGTCCTGGCGCCCTAACGCTAAAGATGAACAAATGGCAGTTACAAACAACACTTGGCCATGCTCTTGCTACACTTCCTCAAGTAAGAGGCGTAAATAATCATATGGGATCAGCGCTTACGCAATATATTACCCCTATGAACTGGACGATGGAGGTACTCAAAAAACGAGGTTTATTTTTTTTAGATAGTCGTACAACAGAACAAACACAAGCCCAGCATGCAGCTAATTTATACGGTGTGAGAAACATTGGACGCCATGTCTTTTTAGACAATGTCCCCACAGAAGATGCGTTACAATCACAGTTAACACAGCTCAAACTCCTTGCACAAAGTCAAAATTCAGCCATTGCGATTGCTCATCCATACCCAACCACTATTTCATTTTTGAACAAAGCTTTACCTGAGTTAATTGCGCAGGGCTTTGAACTTGTGCCGGTTTCCCAGCTCGTCCAACATAAATATATTCAGTTAGCACAACAACAAAATACGCACTTACCTAACAATCGACGAGGGATTAAATAAAACATTTATACCGATTAGTTGATATCGCTCAGGTATTCCCCACTTTACTCTTCAAATTTCGCCAGCTTCAGTTATAACTAATATACCAAGTTTAATTATAGGTATCCGAATGCTACAAACAGTTTCTGATTTGATGACACACAAGCCCTATAGCGTCAATCAAGATCAATCTTTACGTGATGCTCACGATTTAATGCGCACCAAAAACGTTCGACATATTCCTGTTACTAATGAACAAGGCTTTCTCTGTGGTATGTTAACCCAAAAAATTATGATTGCTGAGGTAATGCGGATCATTGCCACCTATGGGCCGACTGCACTTGAAAGAAAAGAAAAACATACATTAGTAAGTGACATTATGGCCACTGACTTTGTTTGTATTGGACCTGAAGAAAACTTGAGTAAAGTAGCACAATTTTTTGTTGATAATCGCCACGGGTGTATGCCTGTAACTAATGTTCAAAAAGAGCTAATAGGGATATTAACCTCGTCAGATTTTGTTCGCTTGGCGGCTGCTTTGCTCTCGTAAAACACAGCGGGTAAATAAAAAGCATGCTTGGCATACTCTTTATTTACTCACTAAAATACAATTTATGCTTTTTCTTGTAATGTTCTGGCTATCGTGCGCATACCCAATGTCGTTGCTCCAGCAGCCCATTGCCCACCAGCACTATTTTGAAATGCAGCAGCTAAATCAATATGTACCCAACCTTGACCTTCATTTGGTACAAACCGAGCCAAAAAGCCTGCTGCATTTGACGCACCACCAAAACCACCACCTTTTTGTGCTCTGCTATTAGCAGTATCAGCATACGGTGAAGGACAGTTATTCTTGTGCCACGGCTCTAAAGGCAACGGCCATGCGGCTTCAAATTCATCACTGGCAAATTGTTGAACATCATTAACTAACGCTTTATCTAATCCAAATAAGGCGTTATATTCTTGCCCGACCGCTACCAAAGCTGCACCCGTCAATGTTGCTGCATCAATGATAAGCTCCGCTCCCGTTTCACCCGCGGCCATCAAGCCATCAGCCAATACTAAGCGCCCTTCAGCATCAGTATTAACAATCTCGACCGTTGTGCCATTTTTATAGGTCAAAATATCGCCAAGCTTATATGCGTGACCTGAAATTAAGTTTTCAGCACAACATAAAAACAACTTAATACGCTTTTTCATACCACGCTGGATTGCCAAAGCAAGACCGGCCGTGACCGTTGCAGCACCACCCATATCGCATTTCATACCCAGCATACCTTCGCTAGACTTGATTGAGTAACCGCCAGAATCAAACGTGATCCCTTTACCAACCAATGCAGCACTCACCGGCGCATCTTTATCCCCTGTCGGATTGTAGTCTAACTCCAACAATACAGGGGGACGTTCACTACCTCGACCAACCTCATGGATGCCTATCCATTGTTGCTCCAGTAGTGCTTTACCTTTGATGATCTGATAACTCACATGCTCTGGCGCTAAAGATTGAATAAACTCTGCTGCATTTCCAGCCAAGCTTTCTGGATACACATCTTCAGCGGTGCCGTTAATCATGCTGCGAGCCCACGTTGCAGACTTCTGTAACGCAATCAATTCATTCAAATCTGACTGTGCATTTTCAATGAATGTAACGCCACTTAACTGTTTAGGACTAACATAACCTTGATAAAACGCCCATTGAGATTCCGTACACCACACATCACCCATAAGCGTCACATTTTTTACGCCTTGCTGCGCAATACTTCGTGCGGCCTTTTGAACATTTTTCAATGTTTCAGTTTCTTGTAAGTGAATGGTTGCACCATCTTCAGTGAATGACAGGCTTGTGCCTTGCCCCCAATGAGGAGCAGCAGCTTGCTCACTTAATCGAACAATAAATTTATCAGACATTTTATCCTAACCTTAGCGCTTATATTATGTTGAGCAGTGTACACTAGCCCTTTATATCACCCAACTGACTTGCGATTAATATATGAAATTTTCTAGTACATTAAGTCAAGCCCAATTAATTAAGCGCTATAAGCGATTTCTCGTTGATTTAATTGATACTAATGGTGTTGAATTCACAGTTCATTGCGCTAATACAGGTAAAATGACTGGGTGTGCTGACCCCGGTTTTCGAGCCTATTACTCAACGAGTGACAATACAAAACGAAAATACCCCCACTCTCTTGAAATAACTAGCAACCATCTTAAGCAGATGATTTGTGTAAACACCAATCATGCAAATAAAGTGGCTATTGAAGCCATTAAATACCAAAAAATACCTGAACTTAGCGATTATCAACACACACATAGCGAAGTTAAATATGGTAACGAAAATAGCCGTATCGATATCCTATTAAGCGATGATAATAAACAAGATTGTTATGTCGAGGTCAAGTCGGTAACTCTTTTAGAGCAACAACAAGGATATTTTCCAGATACCCAAACACTGCGCGGGCAAAAACATATCCGAGAGTTAATGACTATGAAGCAGCAAGGAGATCGAGCCGTACTTTTATTTATTGTTATGCACAGTGGTATCAACTCAGTAAAACCAGCAGCACATATCGATCCCGAATATGCTAAACTGCTTGTTAAAGCAAAAGAAATTGGTGTTGAAATTTATGCTTATAACACCATAATCAGCCTTGATGAGATAAAAATAAAACAACGTGTACCGGTATTAATGGCTTGAGTTTTAAAAACCAGCCCCCATATCGCTGCTCATTAGAATTAAACCTCTATGACTGATTCTTACCCACTCAATTGTTAACTTTTGAGACAAAGTATTTGCTAAGGGTGTGAGATTCTGCTATTTATAGCCGCCGGCGTTAGCTGGGGTGTTGTGTTAAGGATTTAGGAGAATGCTATGCCAGACCAAAAGAAACTAGGGTTGTTGGCTCAAGCCGGTTTACAACCATATCAGGAAAAACCAGGCGAAGAATACATGAATGACGTACAACGTACGCATTTTAAAGCAATATTAGATGCATGGCGTAAAGATCTACGTAATGAAGTTGATCGTACAAAAACGCATATGCAAGATGAAGCAGCAAACTTTCCAGATCCTGTAGACCGTGCAGCGCAAGAGGAAGAGTTTTCTTTAGAGTTACGCACACGTGACCGTGAGCGTAAGCTGATTAAGAAAATTGAGAAAACACTGCAACTAATTGAAGATGATGACTTTGGCTTCTGTGAGTCTTGTGGTATTGAAATTGGGATCCGTCGTTTAGAAGCCCGCCCTACAGCTGACTTATGTGTCGACTGTAAAACACTGGCCGAGATTAAAGAAAAACAAAACGGCAGAGGTTAAACTCTGCCATTTATGCTAACCCCAGCATTACCCATCCAAGGGAGCTATCGTGGCCGGTTTGCTCCTTCGCCATCAGGATCACTGCATTTTGGTTCACTTGTAGCTGCACTCGCAAGTTATTTAGCAGCTAAAGTACACGATGGTCAGTGGTTAGTCCGTATGGAAGATATAGATACCCCAAGAATGCTTAAGGGCGCTGATAGTGATATTTTACGCACGCTCGATGCTTTTGGCTTACATTGGGATGGAGAAGTCGTTTACCAAAGCCGTCGGCATGACTACTACAACGATGCGTTAAACACACTCCAACAACAAAATTTAATTTACGCCTGCACATGCACACGCAAAGAAATTAAATTACAAGGCGGTTTATATACAGGGCATTGTCGTCACGCTAATCACCCTCCGACAAACAATGCACTGAGAATTAAACAACATCACCCCATATTACAATACAACGACATGGTACAGGGTAAAGTCTATACGTCTGAGCAAATAGCTCACGAAGACTATATCGTTAAACGCCGTGATGGCCTTTATGCATATCAACTCGTTGTTGTACTCGACGATATAGATCAAGGTATTTCTCATATTGTTCGTGGTGCCGATTTACTTGAACCCACCGCTCGACAGTTAGGTTTATTTCAACAACTGGACCACACTCCACCTGAATTTGCCCATATTCCCGTGATTGTAACTAAACCAGGGTTTAAATTGTCAAAACAAAATCACGCGCCTGCAATTAATGAAAGTAATCCAATTCCAACTTTGTGCTCAGCCCTTAAATACTTGGGCGTCGAGACACCTGAAGACATCATGCATACCAATATTGATAATATTCTACATTGGTCACAAGCACACTTCAGCTTAAGCGCGATTCCTGCTGTTTCTGAACGTCAATTTATAGAATACGCCTGATCTACGATTATTTATCACCTGTAACTTAATTTTTTCACGTTGCTGGTATATCATAGCGAGCCTTGCAAAATTGCCTACACTGTAAGCGGTTTCAAGCAACCACCTTAGGCGCCGTATTAATTGCTGATAAATACAGTGATTAACCACTAATAAGTGAGCCTAGTATTAAGTCGAGCATGCATCGGTATGAGTTTTTAGGAGACAGGTTATTATTTCTAAGCTATTAAAATTTTGCAGACAGCTAGTCAATGGTGAGAAAAGCTCATCAGATCTTGTCACCTGTACTGACCCTCAAGTGGTTCCCCGCAGTGAGCACAGTATTTCTCGCAAACAATTTAGCCCAAATGCAATCAAAGTACTTTATCGCCTAAAAGATGGCGGTTACGATGCCTATTTAGTAGGTGGTTGCATTCGTGATATTTTGTTAGGTGTTGAGCCCAAAGACTTTGATGTAGTCACCAATGCAACTCCAGAACAAATAAAAAAGTTATTTCGCAATTGCCGCCTAATTGGTCGCCGGTTTCGCTTAGCCCATATCGTTTTTGGACGTGAAATTATTGAAGTTGCTACCATGCGCGGCCACCACGAAGCCAGTGCCAGTAAAAATCAAACCAGTCAGTCGAGTGAGCATGGCCAATTACTGCGTGATAATGTGTATGGCACGATAGAAGAAGATGCTGAGCGCCGAGACTTTTCTATTAATGCGCTTTATTATTCTATCAAGGATTTTACTATTCATGACTTTGCCAATGGTATGAATGCCATTGCCAATCGAAAAATAGAGCTGATCGGTGACCCTGAAACACGTTATCGTGAAGATCCCGTGCGCATGTTAAGAGCGGTGCGATTTGCCACCAAGTTAGATATGGAAATAGCACAACCAACGAAAGCTCCTATTTCTGAACTAGCTGATTTGCTATCGCATATTCCTGCAGCTCGTTTATTTGAAGAAACATTGAAATTATTTTTAAATGGAAAGGCCGAAGCTAATTATCATATGTTACGTGAGTTTGGTCTATTCAAACAACTGTTCCCTGCTTTAGACGATATTATCGAAAATAGTGAAACAGGCTTTGAAACGCGCTTTATTGCTCAAATGTTTGCTAACACTGACAAACGCATTAATGCAGAGAAAAAAGTCACGCCAGCGTTTGTTTACGCCGCTTTATTGTGGTTTCCATTATTAAAACGCAGTGAACAGCTACAACAAGAAAACATGCCTATTTTTGATGCCTACGCACAAGCTATGAATCACGTCTTGAGTGAAAACGCGCAAAGTGTTGCAGTACCTAAGCGATTTACACTCGGCGCAAGAGATATTTGGCATATTCAATTGCGCTTGGATAAACGTGGTGGACAACGCGCATACCGGGTCAGTCAACAGCCTCGTTTCAAAGCTGCTTACGACTTCTTATTACTTCGAGTTGAAAGTGGAGAGCAAGAACAAGCTGAATTAGCTGACTGGTGGACAAACTATTTACAACAAGATATCAACGGTCAGAAAGAGATGGTACGCTCATTAGGCCCTAGTGAGTCAAACAAGCCCCGACGTCGCTTTCGCCGAAAGCCTAAAAAGAAGCCTAGTGAGTCATGAAAACTGTCTATATAGGGTTAGGCGCTAACCTAGATAACCCTAGCGCACAGCTTCACAGTGCAATAGCAACTATTAAAAAAATAACGACCTGCGAGCTGCTGGCTGTCTCTAAATTTTATGCTTCAAAGCCAATGGGCCCTCAAGACCAACCTGATTACGTGAATGCAGTGGCTAAATTGACAACATCGTTGGCCCCCGAGCCATTTTTAGATGTTTTACAGTCAATCGAGTTAGAACAAGGCAGACAGCGTAAAAAAGAACGTTGGGGTGCGCGCACTTTAGATTTAGATATTTTGTTATTTGGCAATGAGGTGATTGATTCTCAAAGATTAGTCATCCCACATTATGGGTTATGTGAGAGAGAGTTTGTGGTCTACCCCTTACTCGAGATCGAACCATACCTCGTTTTACCTGATGGTCGAAAACTACAAGACGTCAGTGAACACGTTGCATTAAATAACTTAATAGCACTTAATTAATGAAATGATTACTGTATATCAAGGGGAATGGACATGGCTAAAGTAACAGTGTCAACGTTGGCGAAGATGAAACATGCGCAGAACAAAATTACGGCGTTAACCGCCTATGATGCAAGCTTCGCAAAATTATTTTATGACAATGGCGTGGACATTGTGTTGGTTGGCGACTCACTTGGTATGGTATTACAAGGCGCTGATGATACGTTAGCAGTGACCACCGATGAAATTGCTTACCATACCCGTTGTGTGCGCGCTGGAAGTAAAGAACTATTTGTGGTCGCAGACATGCCATTTATGAGCTATGCAAATCCACAACAAAGCTGTGATAATGCTGCTAAATTAATGCGTGCTGGTGCCAATATGGTGAAGTTAGAGGGTGGCGAATGGTTATATGAAACTATTCAAACTCTCACCCAACAAGGCATTCCTGTATGCGGCCATTTAGGCCTTACACCACAATCAGTCCATGTGTTTGGAGGTTTTAAAATACAAGGTCGAGAACAAGCACAGGCTGATAAAATGGTTGCTGACGCACAAGCATTAGAGCAAGCTGGTGCACAGCTACTCGTCATTGAGTGTATTCCTTCAGCACTTGCCAAACGTATTTCTGAAGCCGTTACTATTCCAGTCATTGGCATTGGGGCAGGTAAAGATACTGATGGACAAATATTAGTAATGCATGATCTTGTTGGGATTTCTGCGGGTTATATTCCTAAGTTTTCCAAAAACTATTTAGCTGAAACGGGCAACATGCCAGAAGCAGTTAAACAATACTGCGCCGATGTTAAATCGGGTACCTTTCCAACTAGCGAACATGAGTTTAGTTAATGCAATCAACCTCAGAAATTAAATCATTACGTAGCCAAATTAAAGCGTGGCGACAGCAAGGACTGAGCATTGCATTTGTACCAACAATGGGGAATTTGCATTTAGGACACTTTTCACTTGTTGAAAAAGCCAAAACACTCGCAGATAAAGTTGTTGTCAGTATATTTGTCAACCCTATGCAATTTGGTGAAAATGAAGATTTAGATAATTACCCTCGCACCCTAGACGAAGATAAAAAAGGGCTAGCAGAGCTTGGCACTGATATTGTTTTTACACCTTCTGTTGCATCTATATACCCTAATGGCTTAAGTGCTCAGAGCTATGTCGATGTGCCTGGTATATCACTGGGTTATTGCGGTGGTAAAAGGCCCGGCCATTTTAAAGGCGTTGCAACCGTCGTGACGAAATTGTTTAACATGGTACAACCCGATTTCGCATGTTTCGGTGAAAAAGATTATCAGCAACTGCAAGTCATCAAAACCATGGTACGCGACCTTTCGATGCCAATTGAAGTTGTCGGTGTTGCAACACAGCGAGAGTTCTCAGGTTTGGCAATGAGTTCTCGTAATGGCTATTTAAGCGAGACTGAGAAGGAAACAGCGAAAGCGCTTTATCAATCCCTACTCGAGATCTCGACTCAACTTAAAGCGGGTAACCACAACTTTGCTCAATTAGAAGCCGGTGCAAAAGTGGCACTAGAACAAAAAGGTTTAAAAGCTGATTACTTTGCTATCGCAAATAAAGATACACTAAATCCTGCTACACTTGGAGATGATCACTTGGTGATCTTAGCGGCTGCCTTTTTAGGATCAGTACGCTTAATAGATAACTTACAAGTCTCTATCTAGAAGGAAGTAAGATGAAAACTGTACTGTCACTCTGTGCAATATTACTATTAAGTGCATGCCAAAGTAACAATTCAGCAGAATTGAATCAATGTGCTCAACAGAATTATCAATGTGAAACAAGCTGTGTGAACAGTAATACACCAGAAACAATGTCACATCAAATATGTAATAATGAATGTATTGAAACTTTTAACCAGTGCAAAGTTCAAGCCCAGCAACTGACGAAGAGTAAAACTCGGCAGTACCAATAAGTTAATTTTACAAAAAAACCGCTCAAATGAGCGGTTTTTTATCTGTTATTCCTACAGTAAACCAAGTTTTTTCAGTTCAACGGTCGCCATTTTGCTTGAAAGTGGTACATAACCATCTTTCTCAACAATTTTTTGTCCATCTTTTGATAAAACCATTTTTAGAAATTCAGCTTCAATAGGTGACAATGCTTTATTCGGGTGCTTATTTACATAAACATATAAAAATCGAGATAATGGGTATTTCCCTTTAGCCACATTTTCTAATGTAGCATCAACAAAGTTATTACCTTTTTTAGCTAATGGTACAGTACGTACACCTGACGTTTTATAACCAATACCCGAGTAACCAATAGCATTCACAGATGATGAAATTGACTGTACAACAGATGCCGAACCAGGCTGTTCATTCACATTATTACGGAAGTCGCCTTTACACAGAGCTTTTTTCTTAAAGTAACCGTATGTACCTGATACCGAATTACGTCCATAAAGTTGAACATCTTTGGCAGCCCAATCTCCAGCTAAACCTACGTCACTCCAACGCTTAACTTCGTCTGTAGCACCACACTTACGTGTTGATGAAAAAATAGCGTCAACTTGATCAATGCGTAAGCCTTCAATCGGATTATCTTTATGTACAAAAACAGCAAGTGCATCAATAGCTACACGGACTTCTGTTGGCTTATATCCATAACGTTTCTCAAAGGCTTCAATTTCTTTTGACTTCATTTTTCGGCTCATTGGGCCAAAGTTAGAAGTTGCCTCTGTTAATGCTGGAGGCGCTGTTGAAGAGCCAGCTGCCTGAATTTGAATATTCACATTAGGGTAAATACGTTTGTACTCTTCAGCCCAGAAGGTCATCATATTGGCAAGGGTATCAGAACCAACTGAAGAAAAATTACCTGAAATACCACTCGTTTTATTATACTCAACTAGGTTTTTATCTAACGCTGACGCCTGTGTTGCGACAAGTGTTGTTACAGCTACGCCCATAGCGGCGACTAAACTTTTGAATTTCATTTGGGTTGCTCCAATTGTTCTTCCCATTAAATAACGCGATTCATTCTGCCGCGATTTAATGACAATAAAATTACTCTAAAATGACAGTTTCATGACTTTCACCATCTGTCATAATTTTTACTTTATCTTGCGTGAAGGAAAAAGAAAAACATGATCCTTCTCCCAACGTACTTTGGATCTCTAAACTAGAGTCATGCCTTGTTAGCACATGTTTAGTGATTGCTAACCCCAACCCAGAGCCCCCCGTCTTACGGCTACGTGCTTTATCAACACGATAAAAACGCTCTGTCAATCTATGAATATGCTCAGGGGCAATACCATCACCATTATCTTTCACTGAAAAACAAGCTGATTTATCATTGTACTGCCAAGAGACAACGACTTTGCCATGTGGTTTTGTATAATGAATCGCATTAAACACCAGATTAGAGAACGCACTGCGTAATTCATCAGCAGACCCTAAAATATCTAAAAGTGGATCTACATCAAATACAACTTCGTGTTGCTTGTCTTGGTTAACAGATAATGCTTCAGTTTGAATTAAGGCAAGCATAGCAGGTACATTAACCGGCCTGTCTTTCTCATGTCGCCTTGCACCTTCAATACGTGATAATGACAATAATTGATTTACTAGGCTATCCATGCGTTTGCATTGTTCAATCATGGTTGTATGCGCTTTCTCCCACATCATAGGCGGTGGCATATTATCAGCATCCATCATTTCTAAATAACCCGTAACAACCGTCAATGGTGTTCTCAGTTCATGTGAAACATTTGCCACAAAGTCTTTACGCATTTGTTCTAGTTGCTTTAAACGCGTGATATCCCGGACAACCATCATCAACTGTTCAGCATATGGCATAACACGAAATTCCAGTACCTGATCATTTGCATGGCTTGAGTCTAGCTCTAACGGCTCATCAAAGTGATGCAGTTGCATGTATTTAACAAACTTAGGATCCCTGATCAAATTATCTAATCGCTGACCATGATCTGTTGGCCACTGCAACCCAAGCACTTTTAAAGCAAGTTGATTACACCACACAATACTGAGATCTTGTTGTAATACTACAACCGCATCGGGCACCGCCTCTGCACCTTCGCGGAAGCGGCGTATCAATTCTGCTAACTCATTGCGCTTTTTGCGGTTTCGATGTTGTAAATGATATATTCCTTCAAATATTTGTTCCCATGCCCCTTCACCTTCAGGAGGGTTAAAGCTTCGTTGGTTAAGCAACCAATCACTTAATCTATATAGCTGGTGATAATGCCAAAGCAGTAAAGACAATGCACCTATAAACAATAAAATAAAAGGTGCACCAATCAAAATACCGATCAAAGTTAGTGGTAAAAAATACAAAAACAGGCGCTTAAACAACGCCTGTTTATTAATCACTCGGTACATATACGATGGACCCTAAATATAATTCATCATGCCGCTACAGTTTACTTGAAAACCGATAGCCGGCACCGCGCACAGTTTGTACTAATCTATCATGACCCAGAGGTGCTATTGCTTTACGTAGACGACGGATATGTACATCAACAGTACGATCTTCAACATAGACATTAGTACCCCAGACATGATCAAGTAATTGCTCTCGGCTATATACTCGCTCTGGGTGTGTCATAAAGAAGTGTAATAAACGAAACTCGGTCGGTCCCATATCTAACTCACTGCCAGCC
Organism: Pseudoalteromonas sp. MMG013; assembly: GCF_018100885.1. Taxonomy (NCBI): domain Bacteria; kingdom Pseudomonadati; phylum Pseudomonadota; class Gammaproteobacteria; order Alteromonadales; family Pseudoalteromonadaceae; genus Pseudoalteromonas; species Pseudoalteromonas sp. MMG013. The sequence continues at coordinate 54,814 of NZ_JAGJEE010000018.1, forward strand.
GACGTTACACGGTGTGATATAGGATCAAGGCGCAGACCATGAACTTCGATGGCCTCCTCTAAAGAAGTCGGCGATACTCTACGGATCACTGCTTTGATCCTCGCCATCAATTCTTTTGGAGAAAAAGGTTTCGTGACGTAATCATCAGCGCCAACCTCTAAGCCTTTTACTTTGTCTTCTTCTTCACCACGCGCAGTTAGCATAATAATTGGTATCTGACGCGTATATTCACTTTGCTTAAACTTTTTCGCGATTTGAATCCCACTGCCACCTGGTAACATCCAATCCAACAGCACCATATCTGGGTATGGTTCGACCATCGCCGTAATTGCTGAATCGTAATCTTCTGCTTCAATCGCTTGAAACCCATTTTGTTCCAGCACAAATACCAGCATCTCCCTGATAGGTGCTTCATCATCAACTACAAGTACTTTACGTGACATTCCCAATATTCTCTTTCATTACCGAAGATGTTTTCATTATTATGACTAAGTGTGACAGTTTTATGAAAGTGTAACGTGGATCTACAAAACCTGCTAAAAAATCGCTTAACTATTTGCGCTAAGCGATTTTTTTAACAAGGTATTATGACTATATCATGTCATTTTTTAGGAAGTTTTTTTAAAAATCATAACGTAATGTTAACGCCATATGATCTTGATCTGCTGAGTTATCAAGATCAAATTTGGAATACCATAAATACATACGCGCTTGTTTAGATAGCTTTTTCTCAACACCTAACGACGTAGAGTTTCCAGAATCTTTCAATTTACCTTCAGCACCATCGGTGTCTTGATATTGAGCTAATAATTTATAACTATTCGGGAGTTTATACGCGGCACTGACAACAAAGCTATCAACAGAATCATCACTATCCACTTTTTCACTTTGCTGGTATAAGCCACCTAATGTCACATCGCCTAGCTTTCCTTGCAATACAACCCGTGTAATATCGCGTCCTGCAACTTTTGAATCCCTAGCAACACTGGCGTAAACAGGTGTTTTTTTCAATTTACTATCACCGTACACGCCCGCAATAGATACCCCTGTTTCTCCATCTTGTTTACTGTTATCTTCCGCAATATAGCTAACCACAAACTTCATATGGTTAAGTGATGGAGAGGTATATTGAATCGTATCCCCCAGGCGGTTATCCCCTGCAAATAGCGCCTTATTATCAGAGGTAAAATCGTTCATTAAATCAACTTTTCCTTGCGATTTTTTCACTGGAGTGTCATTTCGTCCAACAAGTACTTCCCCGTAGCTACCTTTTAACCCAACATATTGCGATCGGGCGGTGATATTATCACCATCTTTACCATCTTTATCGTTATCTACTGGATTAACTTCGAATTCATATTTAAAGAAAACATCAACACCCTCATTTATCTTCGCTTTACCCTTAAGGCCCATCCTCGACGCATAGCTTTTAATCGATGTTTCATCTTCATCGCCCGTATCGCTAAACTGTAAACCGGCGTGAACTCGACCATAGACTTTAACTTCATTCGCTAGCGTAACATCAGATATTACAAGCAAGCCGAGTGTAAAAAGAGAGAGTAATAATTTGGTTTTCATATTAGCGCAGCCTCATAATTGTAAGAGGAAAACACCGAGTCCATACGATGCTCATATAATTATCGTCTAAGTTAAAAATTAGCTGTAATTCTAAATAGATCAAGTCAGTGATTAGGAACAGATCAAATTTATATCAACCCAACTTATCAGGATCAAAATCTTACTAACGCGATCCTATTTGGGATCAGCTTTTTACTAGCTTTACGCCACTTTAGTTAGATCAAACAGTATAAACATAATGACTAACACGGCGTAAACCAAGTGAAATAGGCATTAAGCCGTGATCAATTAGTACAATCTTGATCTACATTGAATACTGTTAGTACAATCGTGATCCCAACATGATCTTAACATCAACTTACTCTAATTGGGGCCCTGAGAATTAGTTATTATTGTTTTTATCAATATGTTATGAGTTTACCTGTGAATAAAGAAAGTTAATAAAATAATGATCCAAAAAAAAGCCCCGTATTCGGAGCTTTAATTTATTCAGGTGTGTTAGTTATTATTTGATCTGTTGATCAAGTTCACCCGATAAGTACTTCAAGTGCATATCGTCTAATGAAATTGGTTTGATCTTAGCTGCATTTCCTGCTGTACCAAATGCTTCATAGCGGTCAACACAAATTGCGGTCATTGCTTTCGTTGCTTCAGCTAAGTATTTACGTGGGTCAAAGTTAGCAGGGTTCTCTGCTAAATGACGGCGAATTGCCCCCGTTGAAGCTAAACGTAAATCGGTATCAATATTCACTTTACGCACACCGTGCTTAATCCCTTCGATGATCTGCTCTACTGGCACACCATACGTTTCAGGAATTTGGCCACCATGCTCATTGATCACGGCTAACCAATCTTGGGGAACTGAAGAAGAACCATGCATTACAAGGTGTGTATTAGGGATCCGTGAATGAATATCTTTGATTCTGTTAATCGCTAATATGTCCCCTGTCGGCGGACGTGTAAATTTATAAGCGCCATGAGATGTACCACAAGCAATTGCAAGCGCATCAACCCCTGTTTTACTTACAAAATCAGCTGCTTCCTCAGGATCTGTTAGTAACTGATCTAAGCTTAACTTGCCAACTGCACCAATACCATCTTCTTCACCAGCTTCACCGGTCTCCAATGAACCAAGCACGCCTAGTTCACCTTCCACCGAAACACCACATGCGTGTGCCATATCAACTGTGCGACGCGTAACATCTACATTATACTCGTAACTTGAAGGCGTTTTACCATCCTCAAGCAAAGAGCCATCCATCATCACAGATGAAAAACCAAGTTGAATTGAGCGCTGACAAATTCCAGGTGATGTCCCATGATCCTGATGCATTACTACTGGAATGTGAGGCCACTCTTCAACGGCCGCAAGGATCATATGACGAATAAATGGTGCACCAGCATAAGCGCGTGCACCAGCTGAACCTTGAACAATAACAGGACTATTTGTCTTGTCTGCTGCTTCCATAATAGCGCGCATTTGCTCTTGGTTGTTTACGTTGAAGGCAGGAACGCCATAACCATACTCTGCTGCATGATCAAGTAATTGACGCATACTGATTAAAGCCATATTGCTTTCTCCAATAGTCGATGACAGTCACTATCATCTAGTTTGAACGGGATAATTTGTGTGTGATTTACATCACATTGTCTGTTTCAGACAATATTTAAGTACCAAATATCAAATGTGAGAGCGACATTTAGTAAATAATTAGGCCAGCAATCGCTGGCCAAAATTCATATTAAGCGTTTGCTCTTTTCTCAAGCATAGCTACTGCTGGTAATTTTTTCCCTTCTAAAAACTCTAAAAAGGCACCACCACCAGTTGAGATATAAGAGATATTATCTGCTACACCATATTTATCAATGGCTGCCAGCGTGTCTCCACCACCGGCTATTGAAAATGCATTAGACTTTGCGATGGCATTTGCAATTGCCTCTGTGCCATTTCCAAATTGATCAAATTCAAATACGCCAACAGGGCCATTCCAAACCACTGTACCCGCTTTTTCTATAATTTTTGCTAACGTGTTCGCTGTATCTGGACCAATATCGAATATCATGTCTTCCTCAGTCACATCAGCAACATCTTTTATTGTTGCAACTGCTGACTCAGAAAATTCGCTGCCAACGACAACATCAGTTGGTACTGGGATCTCACCATTGTTCAACTTTGCAGCTGCAGTAAGCTTATTAGCCTCAGCAATTAAATCAGCTTCATACAAGGATTTACCCACCGGGTTTCCAGCAGCTGCGATAAACGTATTTGCAATTCCACCACCAGCGACCAGCTGGTCAACGACCGTAGAAAGCGAATCTAGCACAGTTAATTTTGTAGAGACTTTAGAGCCACCTACAATGGCAACTAAAGGACGCGCTGGGTTATCAAGTGCTTTTCCTAACGCTTCTAGTTCATTGGCTAAAAGCGGGCCTGCACACGCTGTTTCGGCAAATAAGCCTACGCCATGTGTTGATGCTTGAGCACGATGTGCTGTACCAAACGCATCCATAACATACACATCACACAATGCTGCTAATTGCTTGGCAAGCGTTTCATCGTCTTTTTTCTCGCCAACATTAAAACGAACATTTTCAAATACAACAACTTCGTTTTCACTTACTTCGACGCCGTTTAAATAATCTTTCTCTAAACGCACTGGTTGCTCAAGTGCATCGTTTAGATAATCAACAACTGGTTGTAATGAATATTGCTCATCATACTCACCTTCAGTTGGACGCCCTAAATGAGACATAACCATTACTTTAGCGCCTTGCTGTAACGCTAATTTTATAGTGGGTAAAGATGCGCGGATCCGTGCATCAGAGGTCACTTTACCTCCTTTAACAGGCACATTTAAATCTTCACGAATTAAAACGCGCTTGCCGCTTAAATCTAAATCCGTCATTTTAATGACTGACATTAACATCTCCTTACTAAACGATACTTATGAATATGAACTCTTTATTTGGCAACCATCATGGCTACAGCAGTGTCGAGCATACGGTTAGCAAACCCCCACTCGTTATCACACCACACTAATAATTTTACGAGTCGTTTATGACTAACACGTGTTTGTGTGCCATCAATAATACAAGAATGCGGATCATGATTAAAATCTACTGAGACCAATGGTTCCTCGGTGTAGCTTAAAATTCCATCAAGGCGGCCACTGGATGCGGTTTCTAGCACTTGATTAATGGAGGATAACTCCACATCTTGGTTTAACGTCACACTTAAATCCATTGCGGTTACATTTATCGTCGGAACACGCACCGCAATTGCTTCAAAACGTCCATGAAATTTAGGAAGTATACGCTCAATACCCCGCGCGAGTTTTGTATCAACGGGAATAATTGATTGGCTCGCAGCTCGTGTCCGTCGTAAATCGCTATGATAGGCATCAATCACTTGTTGGTCATGCATTGATGCATGAATCGTTGTTATTGCGCCTGACTCGATACTAAAAGCATCATCTAACACTTTTATCACGGGTACAATACAATTGGTTGTGCATGAGCCATTCGAAACAATATTGTCTGTTTCTAATAACTCATCATCATTAATGCCATAAACAATGGTCGCATCAACATCGGCATCTGCTGGTTGAGAAAAAAGTACTTTCTTTGCACCCGCTTTTAAATGAACGTTTGCATCTTGTCGTGAATGAAATACACCAGTGCATTCCAATACCACGTCAACATCTAATGCTTGCCAAGGCAAATTTCCAGGGTCTGGCTCTGAAAACAACTGAATATGATCTCCAGCAACGTTCAAATATGGGGCCTCATATTCCACCTCAAAGGCAAAGCGACCATGCGACGTGTCGTATTTAAGTAGGTGCGCAACCCCTTTGGGATCCGCCAGCTCATTTATCGCAACGATTTGGATCTCGTGTTGACGAGCAGATTCATACAGGGCGCGTACAATATTACGTCCTATACGACCAAAACCATTTATAGCCAGTTTGATTGCCATTGAATTGAAAATCCAGCCTTTAGCATAGATGATAGGGATGTTCCCTTTTGAGATGGCGCTATTGTAATCGACCAAGGAAAAATGTCTAAGGGAAATGGCAATATTTTTAAATAATTATACTCAGTTTTTCTCGGCGACCCATGCTGATAGCCGAATATTGGGCTAACAGTAGTTCTGCAGTTGCCAATGCATCACATAATGCATCGTGTTGTTTATATTCGGGCAGGCCATAACGGGCACGACATGCAGATAATGTCAAACTATCCTGAGTTAATGGTCTTCCTTGTGCTAACAAACGCCGCTTTTCTATCTTCATCGTATCAATAATCGCTTTAGGCGTAATTCGATATTGATACACTGATGCGACCCGTTGAATGAACCCCCAATCAAGTACAGCATTATGACACACTAATACGTGACCATTAATTGCTGTCGCCAAAGACGCTATAAGTCCTCTTAAACTGCTCCCTTCCAGCAAAGCGTCATCATCAATACCATGGTAAATCGTACTCTGCGACAAATCTTGCACTTCTTTGTTCAACATATAACCTGCAGTGCATAAATCAATTTTAGAGGCACGCATATTTAACCATGCAGCTGAAACAATTTCATGCTCACTAGGGATTAACCCCGTTAATTCCAAATCAATAATTACGTATTTTTGCTGATCAAAATAACTCTGCTTTAACTTATACTCTCTCAAGTACCTCAGCAACCAGGGATACAGCCCCATCACAAACTTGCCCTAGCAAATTTGAATGCACTCGCTTGCTGTGCATGTCGCACTAAGTGAAAAGCTTCTTTTAACTGATGCTTCTCCAATGACGTTAAAGTCTTTGGATCAATGCAATTACTCGGCAGCCCTTCCCTTTTTATCTGGGTTTTCAAGCGAAGTTGTGTCAAGTAACGCCAACAGTCTTTCAGGTCATACACATCGTTACTACTCAATACGTCAAATTTTAATAAAGCATCCAATCGCTCCAACGTGTTTGCTTTATAAATGCCAACATTTAACGCATAAAGGCGGACAAGATCATTAATGATCACAATGCCACGTCGCTTTAGATCGAGATGCTTATGTTGAGTGTTCCCTTTTTCTAGTTTAAATTGGTGAAATAACCCAATAGGGACTGAATTCGTATTAATGTCTGTAGCCATAGCTGCAAAAAACAACTCATCTCTACGGATCATATCTAATGCAGCGCATAAATCTTGATAAAGCGACTTTGATCCATCAATCAGGCGTAGATCAAAATAGATTTTACAATTAAGCATCGCTTTAGGAGTCGGCTCCTTAATCCAAGTAACAAACCGGCTTTGCCATTGTGTAACAGTGCCTCTACAGGCTTCATTGCTGGCCATTATATTGCCGGGGCAACGTTTGATCCCGCACTCAACTAACTGCTCGCATACCGTTGCCCCCAAATGTGCAAAGTACACTCGCTGTTTCGCTGTAATGTTTGCATCCAACAAGATGCCATTGTCTTGATCTGAGTGCAGTGTTTGCTCCTCTCTAGCTTGTGAGCCAAAGCAAATCCAGCTAAACGCGCAAGGCGCTTGGCCGTATTTTAATTGATATAAATGCACTAATCGAGCGGTTAATGCATCGGTTAATCCGCTCAACAATTTTCCAATAACCGAAATATCTTCAATATTGTTTGAAAACTGCTTTAGTAACTCCGGAATGTCACTTGAATAACGCTTCACTTCCGCCACACTGCTTGCTTTGTAAATTTTCCCAATAAGTTGTACTGGATCACTCTTTTGTTGACGCAATAGATCTGTACTGGTGATAACACCTAACGGCTTATACGCTTCATCTAGTACTGGGAGGTGATGAATATTATGTTTAAGCATTAAATGTAAGGCTGAAAATGCTCGGTTATTCTCGAAAATAGATTTTGGGTTTTTAGTCATGACCGATTGGATTGACGTGCTCGGCGCAATGTCTGAAGCTAAAACACGATTACGTAAATCTCGATCCGTTACAATCCCAAGTAACGTATTTTCATCAGTAATAACTAACGATGATACCCCGTAGTGACGCATTTTCATGGCTGCTTCTGTGATACTCACTTGAGCACTAGCGGTAATAATATTCGATGACATGAGTTCACTGATTTTACGCTCAGACCAGCTTTGGTCACGTGTTTTATATTGAGAACTGAGCAACCGGTTGGCATGAGCTCTCACAAAATGTTGTTCAAATCCCCTATACTCTCTGCGTAAATAGTCAAAACTTTGCTGATCTAATACATAAAGTAAACCCGCAGTAACAACCTGTAAATGGCTTTGTATTTTATCGCCAGTTAATAATGAAGGAAAACCAAAATAATCACCTTCAGTTAAGCGTGTAATGGTATCACCGTGTATAGAGACCAAATCAAACACACCAGAACGGACTAAATATAAATTGACCTCCCCAGTCTGTAGCCATTGCATTTGATTTTCTCGGGTTAAATATACCACTTGTAAATGACGAGCAAAATAGGATGTTGCACCATGAGGTAAATGACTAAACGGCATTTGTTTATGACTAAATTCCACAACATCCTGTACTTGTGCCGCCATATTTCATTCCTTTATAAACAATTTTCAGGAAAATACTTATGCGTATATACGCTTCACTTTACTAAAAATTGTTGGCCCAGAAAAGACTCTGAGCCAACGGCTTTTTTACTCTTTAATGTGCATGCGCCGCGAGAGATCCTTTTGGATTGCGGATGCTCTCCACCATATCTTGCACTTCTTTTGGCGTGTCAGCGGTCAATTTCAATACTACTGCAGCAATTAAGAAGTTAACGGCCATTCCAACAATGCCAATCCCTTCAGGTGAAATACCGAACAGCCAATTTGCCGGTGTATTTAATTCTGGGCTGACAAATTTGAAATAGATGATATAAGCTGCTGTGAAGGTGATCCCTGACACCATACCTGCAATAGCGCCCTCTTTATTCATACGTTTAGAAAAAATCCCCATGATAATAGCAGGGAAAAAACTCGCTGCCGCGAGGCCAAATGCAAAGGCAACCACGGATGCGACAAATCCAGGGGGATTAATACCAAAGTATGCTGAAATCACAATAGCAACCATGGCCGCGAGCCGTGCAGCGAGTAATTCTTGTTTATCACTGATATCAGGCTTGAGTGTTCGTTTCAATAAGTCATGAGATACCGACGTAGAAATAACCAATAACAAACCAGCTGTCGTCGATAATGCTGCCGCAATGCCACCTGCCGCCACTAACGCAATAACCCATGCTGGTAAGTCTGCTATTTCAGGGTTTGCCAATACCATAATGTCACGGTCAATTTTTACCTCATTGGCACTATTTGGATCGCTAACTTTACCTGCAGAATAAGACATTTTTCCATCACCATTTTTATCTTCAAACGTGATTAAGCCGGTCCTTTCCCAGTTTTTTACCCATGCAGGAGCTTCGCTATACAGCGTGCCACTACCATCTTTGCCATTAATGGTATCAACCATATTTACTCGAGCGAATGATGCAACAGCAGGTGCCGTCGTATAAACAATGGCGATAAAAACCAATGTCCAAGCAGCTGAAATACGCGTATCTTTCACTCTTGGAACCGTAAAAAATCGAACAATAACATGAGGTAAACCCGCTGTACCAACCATTAAAGCAGCTGTAATAGCGAATACATCTATCATACTTTTGGAACCTTCAGTATATTGTGCAAACCCCAATTCAGCACTGAGTCCATCGAGCTTATCTAATACATACATACCGGAGCCATCAGCCAATGTTGCTCCAAACCCTGTTTGTGGTAGGAAATGTCCAGTCATCATCAAAGAGATAAAAATTGCGGGTACCAAATATGCGAATACCAATACGCAATATTGTGCAACCTGCGTGTAAGTGATCCCCTTCATCCCCCCTAGTACCGCATAAAAGAACACAATGACCATACCGATATAAACGCCGGTTTCAATATCAACTTCTAAGAATCTTGAAAACACGACGCCGACACCTCTCATTTGCCCTGCGATATACGTAAAGCAAATAAAGATAGCACATAGAATAGCGACAATTCGTGCTACTTGTGAGTAATAACGGTCACCGATGAAGTCTGGTACAGTAAACTTGCCGAACTTTCTCAAATAAGGTGCCAAACACAAGGCTAACAACACATAACCCCCCGTCCAGCCCATTAGATATACCCCACCATCATATCCAGCAAAAGAAATGATCCCAGCCATGGAAATAAATGATGCTGCACTCATCCAATCCGCAGCAGTTGCCATACCATTGGCAAATGGTGGCACGCCTCCGCCCGCCACATAAAATTCATTCGTTGAGCCTGCACGAGCCCAAATTGCAATACCGATATAAAGCGCAAAGCTCAAACCGACAATAATAAATGTGAGATTTTGTACGTCCATCTTCTTGCTCCTATTCGTCTACGCCATACTTTTTATCAAGCGAATTCATTTTGAATACGTAGACAAAAATCAGAGCGACAAAGGTGTAAATAGCGCCCTGTTGTGAAAACCAAAAACCCAATTTAAACCCAAAAAAACGGACTTCATTTAGTACGTCAACCAGTAAGATGCCAAAACCAAATGACACTACAAACCAGATTGCCAATAACTTAAACATTAGCGCGAGGTTTTCTGACCAGTATGCTTTTGCTTGTTCTTCGTCTTTAAAAGCCATTTGTATCCCCTTTCACTTCTTCACAGCTAGGCTGTATTGGTGTTAATTGTCACTATTTACCTTAGCAACGTCACTGCAATATGAAATTGAGACCTTAGTCGTAACGCAAGCATTACGTTTACGTAAACTGGTAGATAACCAGCTTTATCTATTAATAAAGTTAATAGATAACATAAACTTACAATGAATGACGAAAAAATCACATTGATGAACTAATCACAACATTGGTTATAAGACATTAGTCTAAAATATCGTCTTAAAATGCCTCATAGCCTTATAAAACAAAAAGTTAAATATAGTTGTCGTGAATGAGATTGCAGACATAATTTGCTTATGTGATAAGCTAAAAATACCTTCATAGAATAAGAATAGCCATGACAGCAGCTTTAACATTGGTAGCACTTTGCTACATAGGTGCCCTATTTTGGATTGCAAACTGGGGTGATAAAACGACTCCGCGTGCATTAAAAATTAGCCACCACCCATTTGTATATGCGCTATCATTAGGAATTTATTGTACTTCATGGACTTATTACGGTTCGGTAGGTACTGCCGCAGCAAGTAGTTGGCATTATTTACCCATTTTGTTGGGCCCTGCATTATTATTTTTATTCGCCCACGGTTTTTTGCGAAAGCTGGTGTTGGTGAGCAAAAAACAAAATATTACCACAATTGCTGACTTCATTTCCGCTCGCTACGGCAAACGCCAAAGCACTGCCGTACTCGTAACCCTCATTGCTTTATTAGCGACGATCCCCTACATAGCCTTACAATTAAAGGCACTCAGCAGTAGTTTTTTATTATTACAGCAAGGTGAAAAAATCTCTGGCACAATTCTAGCGTTAAGCGGCACCTTAATTATGGCCTTATTTGCAATATTTTTTGGCACGCGAAAGGTTGATGTCACAGAATATCGCTCTGGTTTAATGCTGGCAGTCGCGTTTGAATCTTTAATCAAACTCATTGCATTGGCGGCTGTCGCAGTATTGGCGTTTGTCACATTATACAAACAACCCAATACACTTTCCTCTTTGTTGATACATTGGCAAAACTTTGATTTGGTGAATTTTAACTTCATCGGTCAAACTTTGATGGCCGCGGCTGCCATTATTTGTTTGCCCCGTCAATTCCACGTCACTGTCGTTGACAACCAAGATCGTCGTCATTTACATACTGCTCGTTGGGCATTCCCTTTATACCTTATGCTTACAGCTGCCATGATCATTCCCATCGCAACAGCCGCCATACACCCTCAAATAGGCGTAGGCGTCGCTGCTGATAGTTTCGTATTGGCACTTCCTTTAATGCAAGGACATCCCATTATTACCACCTTTGTATTCATTGGTGGCTTATCTGCGGCAACAGCCATGATTGTTGTTGCAACACTGACACTCAGTACCATGCTGTCCAATGACGTCGTTTTACCACTTCTATTAAAACGTAAATTTAAGCTTAATACGCTAACCAAAAACTATAAGTCACAAATTCTACTTATTCGCCGATTTATCATCGCAGCTATCTTGCTGCTTGCCTATTTGTACCAACAGTGGTTTGGCCATGGAGAAGCACTTGCCAGTATGGGACTCGTTGCCTTTTCCTTAGTGACTCAATTACTACCCGCTATTATTTTCGGTTTGTATTGGCGTAAAGGTCATGCTTATGGTGTCTACGCAGGTTTATTTGCTGGATTCATTTGCTGGGTATTATTTTTAATGTTGCCAGTACTGGATGCCGGTGCAGTAATGAGTTATGAATTTCGCCAAAGTGTTATCACTCAGGGGACACTTATCGCTCTATTTGCAAACATTTTTTGCTACGTGAGCTTTTCTTTAGCTGCCCATGAACGTTTAATCGATAAAATTCAAGCTGCAGCATTTGTTAATCCAAAAGAACAAGCCACACTGGCTAAACGCTTAAATAAAAATGTCAAAGCGACCATCTATGATTTTAAAGTACTATTACAAACCTTTCTAGGTGTCCAACGTTCAAACCAACTGCTAAGCCATTACATGCTTAGTCATGATATTGATGATAACAATGCCCATCCTCCTCCCGAATTTATCGCGTATTGTGAACGTTCGCTAACCGGTGTACTGGGTGCATCATCAGCACAAGCACTCATACACACCGTCGCTTCAGGAAAGCAAATGGCATTCGAAGAAGTGGTCAATTTCTTTGACGAGACGACGCAAGCTTTACAGTTTAACCAAAATCTGCTCTTCACCTCACTAGAAAATCTCAGCCACGGTATTTCCGTAGTAGACAAAGAACTCAAACTCGTTGCTTGGAATAAACGCTATAGTGAAATGTTTGATTATCCTGAAAGCTTTCTAGAGGTTGGGCTACCGATTGAGCAAGTTATCCGATTTAATGCCAAACGCGGAGAATGTGGCCCAGGTGAAATAGAGCGCCAAGTAGAGAAACGAGTTCAACACTTACGCAATGGGACTTCACATCACTTCATCCGTCACCGCCAAGATGGCCAAGTATATGAGATGATTGGTAATCCGTTACCAGAAGGCGGATTTGTTACCAGCTTTTCTGATATCACAATGCACATAGCCACCCAAAATGCGTTAGAAGAAATCAATATGGATCTCGAAAATAGAATTGAAGCACGCACCCAAGAGATCAGAACAATCAATACTGATTTAGAAGCACAAATTGCCAGCCGGATAGAAACCGAGCATGCTCTGATGGGCGCAAAAAAAGAAGCCGAACGTGCAAATGATAGTAAAACCCGCTTTCTAGCACTTGCCAGTCATGATATTTTGCAGCCCCTCAATGCTGCAAGACTCTATCTAGCAGCCATAAATGCGCACACCTTAACACCCCACGATCAAGGAAACTTTAATAAACTCGGAGACAGCCTAGATTCTACAGTCCACCTAATGTCTGCCTTGCTTGATATTGCTAAACTAGAGCAAGGTGCGATGAAACCCTCTCCAAGACACTTTGATATTGGAGATATTCTCACGCCGCTTGCAAATGAATATGCCATGCTATCCAAAGAAAAAGGATTACAGCTCAAAGTACGCAGTGCACATCATATTGTACATAGCGACACCACTTATTTACGCCGCATTATTCAAAACCTAGTCTCTAATGCAGTTAAATATACCGCTTCAGGCAAAGTATTGATTGCTTGTCGCTCTCGTAAACATAGCCTGCGATTAGAAGTCTGGGATACAGGCCCAGGCATAAATAAATTGGAACTTAACAAAATTTTTAATGATTTTTATCGAATACAAAACCACGATAATAAAGGGGTAGGATTGGGACTTGGTGTGGTAAAGCGACTATGTGATCTACTTTGTATTACCCTTCAAGTTCACTCAATTCCTGGTACTGGAAGCCGTTTTAGCATTGAAGTGCCCTATGGCGATGAATTACTCTCACCTCAGCGCCAAGAACTAGGTTCACTATTACAACATAATCATAGTAACCAGCACCCATTCTCTGTCATTGCAGTAGACGATGATCCTAACAATCTAGCCGCGATGGCAAGTCTCTTAAAGAAATGGCAAGTTCACTACCAGCTCTTTGAGCAAGTTAATGACGTTTTACTTTTTGCAAAAGAGCATAAAGCACCTGACATGATATTAATGGACTACCAGCTGGGCGTTGAATGTGACGGTATTACACTTATTAAAACTTTACGGGAAATTTGGCAACACCGTGTACCGGCAATATTAATTACAGCAATGCGCGATGTAGAGCTAAAAGCACAAGTCAAAGCGCTTAATATCCATTATTTGTCAAAACCGATTAAGCCTGCAAAACTGAAAGCGTTATTAAACCATCGTCGTTAATGACTGATATCCATGACGCAAAACATAGAATAAAAGGTGAATGAAAGGTTTTTTGGTTGAAATAATTATTCTATATTAGCTTGCTGATTTTAAAAACATACACACACATCATATAGGAATGAGGATTGATGAATTATATATTAACCACACAATGTACGGATGATGTCGGCTTAATCGCCAAAATCACCAACTTATGTTTTGAGCACAACCTAAACATTACGCGTAACAACGAATTCGTAGATAAAGCCGGGGCTCGCTTTTTTATGCGCACTGAATTAACAGGGCAACCCAGTGATAACTTCCTAAATCAATTACGTCAACAGCTACCCAATGGCGCTGATGTTGCTTTACATAATAATGAAAAAACCAAATTAGTGTTACTCGCGACCAAAGAAGCGCATTGCTTAGGAGGTGCGCTGCTTAAACAGTTCGAGCAAGCGTTAAATATTGAAATATTAGCGGTTGTTGCTAACTACCCAGACTTGGAACCTCTCGTTAAAGGCTTCGGTGTACCATTTCATTGCGTATCTCATGACGGCCTCTCCAGAGAGCAACATGATAAAGTCACTGGTGATTTGGTTGCGAGCTATCACCCTGATCTTATTGGATTAGCCAAATACATGCGTATCTTGAGTCCCGATTTTGTAGCACGCTTTAACAAAAAAATAATTAATATTCATCATTCATTTTTACCGGCTTTTATTGGCGCGAAACCTTACCACCAAGCATTTGAACGCGGCGTAAAAATAATCGGTGCAACAGCGCACTTTGTTAATGATGAACTCGATGAAGGGCCAATTATTGTGCAAAATGTAACACAAGTAAGTCATGCAGATACCGCACAAGCCATGGCTAAAATGGGCAGAGATGTTGAGAAAACGGTGTTCTGTAAAGCGTTGCAATTAGCATCAGAACACAAAGTTTTCATTAACGGCAATAAAACCGTCGTTTTTAACTAATTATGGCAGGAGTGATACTGAGCTCATTCCTGATTTCGTATTAAGCTAACGCTTCAACTGGTTCCAATTGCAATTTCGATGCAATGAGCACAGCCTGAGTACGATTATATACCCCTAACTTTCGAAATATTGCCGTTATATGCGCTTTCACTGTCGCCTCTGATATATGTAATTCAAAAGCAATTTGTTTATTCAATAAACCTTCATGTAAATATCGTAGCACTTTATATTGTTGAGGTGTCAATGAGGCGACCTGCTGTGCCACTTCTTGCTCTTCGCTTTTTAGACCCGCAACTTTGTCTTTAATGGCCTCGGGTAGCCAGCTGTCTCCTTCCAGCACTTGCTTTATCGCATTGGCAATATCCTGTGAAGATGATGCTTTAGGAATAAACCCCATAGCGCCATAACCCATTACCTTAGAAATAATTGCCAAATCTTCACTGCCAGAAATAACCACAACAGGCAAGCTTGGGTAATCTTCTCTAATTCGGATCAAACCATACAAATCACCACTGCCTGGCATATGTAAATCTAGCAGTAATAAATCTAGCTCCTCTTGCACAGAAAGAACCGATAAAGTTGTTTCAAAGTTTTCAGATTCAAAAACTTCCAACCCTTCAAATTGAGTTTGAAGCGCACCTTTCAAAGCCTCCCGAAATAAGGGGTGGTCATCTGCGATTAAAAATTGATTCATGTTTTACTCCTAAAAATTCGGCTGTCACCTTAAAGAGGACAGCCGATATAGTACGTTTAGAATCCAATGAAATTCAAGTTTTTAACGCATTATTAACGATTTAACCTGTTTTCGATGAGTTCCTCTACTACACTCGGATCAGCAAGTGTAGACGTATCCCCTAACTGTTGATATTCATTTGCTGCTATTTTCCGTAAAATTCGGCGCATAATTTTGCCGGAACGTGTTTTTGGTAGCCCAGGTGACCATTGAATCATATCTGGCGACGCGATAGGACTTAACTCCTTACGCACCCAATTTCTAACCTCTTTGGTTAACGCCTCATTAATTTCTATTCCTTCATTTGGCGTCACATAAACGTAAATACCCTGGCCTTTAATTTCATGTGGATAGCCAACAACTGCGGCCTCAGCAACAGCTTCATGTGCTACCAGTGCACTTTCTATTTCAGCAGTTCCTAAGCGATGACCTGATACATTAAGCACATCATCCACACGTCCTGTGATCCAGTAGTAACCATCTTCATCGCGGCGGCAGCCATCACCTGTAAAATAAACCCCCGGATAAGCCGAAAAATAGGTTTGCTCAAAACGCTCATGATCGCCATAAACCGTTCGAGCTTGCGACGGCCAAGAGTCTAAAATGACTAAATTACCATCCGTTGCCCCATCTAACGTATCACCTTGCGCATCAAATAATGCAGGTGCAATACCGAAAAATGGTCGAGTTGCAGATCCTGGCTTCATATCTGTCGCGCCAGGCAGTGGTGTGATCATGATGCCACCCGTTTCGGTTTGCCACCAAGTATCAACAATTGGGCACTGGCTGTTACCGATACTTTCATAATACCAAGTCCATGCTTCAGGGTTAATTGGCTCACCTACAGAACCTAAAACTCGCAAGCTGGAGCGCTGCGAAGTGGCTGTGGGTTCATCTCCTTTGGCCATGAGCGCACGGATCGCGGTGGGTGCTGTATATAAAATTGTCACATTATGTTTATCTACAATTTCTCCCATACGACCTGCTGTTGGATATGTTGGCACCCCCTCAAACACAACCTGTGTACACCCATTAATCAAAGGTCCATATGCAATGTAACTGTGTCCGGTGATCCAACCAACATCAGCGCTACACCAGTAAACATCATCTTCTTTTAAATCAAAAACGTATTCATGTGTCATTGAAGAATAAACCAAGTACCCTCCAGTCGTATGGACAACCCCTTTCGGCTGGCCTGTTGACCCAGATGTGTAAAGTATAAAAAGAGGGTCTTCTGCATTCATTGGAGTTGGCTCACAACTAGCGGGCAGATCAGCCACTAGATCATGCCACCACACATCATGTGCATGCCATTCAACTTCACCTGCTGTAAGCTGATGTACGATCACGTGCTCGACGCTTGTCACCCCTTCTTGTGCAACAGCTTCATCCACGTTGGCTTTAAGTGGCACTGCATTACCACCACGACGACCTTCATCTGATGTAATGACAATCTTAGCGCCCGAATCTTTAATTCTGTCAGCAATTGCAGAAGGAGAGAAACCACCAAATACAACAGAATGCACCGCGCCAACTCGTGCACATGCTTGCATTGCATAAACAGCCTGAGGTGTCATAGGCATATAGATAGCGACACGGTCACCCTTTTTAACGCCTAACTTCTTCAAACCATTTGCCAATTTAGCAACTTCATCATGAAGTTGCTGATACGTTATATTTTCACCATCATCAGGATTGTCACCTTCCCAAATCAAGGCAATTTTATCAGCCTTATCTTCCAAATGACGATCTATACAATTGAAAGATGCATTTAATTCCCCATCTTCAAACCATTTAATCGCAATATGCCCCTTATCAAATGAGGTGTTCTTTACTTTAGAATAGGGTTTAGACCAGTCTAATCTCTGCCCATGCTCAGCCCAAAAACTTTGCGGATCATCAATCGATTTCTGATACATTTCATTGTATTGATCATTATCAATAAGTGCGGCGTTCTTGATTGATTCAGGAACAGGATAAATGCTCTGTGACATAGTCATCTCCAAGGTAAATTACTTGCCAAACGGCTTTCATCAAGGATCACTCAGCAGCGCACAGGAGAGTATTAGACCTTAGTTGTATATGAAGTGAATTTTTTAACAACTTCACCGCTCTACACGTTTTACTATTTTAAACATCATAATAATGCGAATTACACGACAATATTGATAAATCACATAATTTTATATGATATCCATCGTCCCTTAAATAGGTATAATCCACTTCAACTCAACCTTGCCACCTTAGTCTAATAGACCAATAGATAATTGAGTAAAGCGCATGGTTCATCAAAAGTGATGATGAACCGTTACTATATTAAGCGTCGTTGTCTACCAACGTGGCTATAAGGAACAATCATTATGACAATAAAAAATTTAACAATAAAAACCCTTACAGCGTTCGCTGTTTCTAGTGCATTAAGTGCACCGGTTTATGCGGCTGCCATTGGAGATACCACAGTCAATTATGGCGGATATGTAAAGTTAGATGCCATATGGAGTGACTTTTCTGATGGCACATTACCTAGTGCACACATAGGAAGAGATTTTTACGTGCCTGGTACAACCCCCGTGTCAGCAACACACTCTGAAGATGCCGTATTCGATATGCATGCTCGTCAATCTAGATTCAACTTTGGTACAGCAACAAAGCTTACTGATAGGAGTGAGATAAAAACTAAAATCGAATTAGATTTTATTGTTTCAACTGGCGGTAATGAACGCGTGAGTAATTCCTACTCACCACGTTTAAGGCAAGCTTTCGTAACATACAAAGGCTGGCTATTTGGCCAAGCATGGTCAAACTTCCAAAATGTGGGCGCATTACCTGAAACGCTCGATTTTGTCGGCCCAGGAGAAGGGACTGTATTCGTACGCCAAGCAATGGCGAAGTACTCGGTCGGTAATTGGTCTTTTTCAGCAGAAAACCCCGAAAGCACCATCACTACTGCGGACAAAGGAAGAGTTGTTACCGATGATGCGAGTATGCCCGATTTTACAGCTCGGTATAACCATCAAGCAGATTGGGGAAATATTGTTATCAGTGCCCTAGCTCGCCAACTTACTTACAAGATAGGCGAGGCTGACGAAAGTGAAACTTCGCTCGGCGTTAGTGCATCCGGTCGAGTTAATTTAGGTAAAAACAATATCAAATTCATGATCACACAAGGTAAGGGGCTTGGCCGGTATGTTGGGCTAAACGTTGCCAATGGTGCGGTGTATGATGGCACAAATTTACACGCCATTGACTCAACCTCTGGCTTCATTAGTTATCAGCATCATTGGAATACACAATTACGTTCTACTTTTTTATATTCGTTCTTTTCTGCTGACAATGAAACAAGCTTACTGACAATCACTGGCGACCCGACCGAATCGAGCATGAGCTACAGTGCAAACCTCCTTTATTCTCCAGTAAAAAAACTCACATTTGGTGCTGAATATAAAGTCGGTACTCGAGAAACACAAAGTGGCTTAGACGGTGATATCAACCGCTTACAACTTTCCGCGAAATATGCCTTCTAAATATTAAACATCTTCCAACACTGATATAGGTGTCTTATTACATACCTATATCAGTAACCACTTCAAGCGGCAATTTTGTCGCTTTTTTATTAACCAACGGTTGCACTTGTACTATTTAACCTCAGCTCTGGATAAGCGAATTTGCCCAATAAAGCTATTTTTCTCACTCTCGGCGTTGCTTTTATGCAGTAATAGCCCGCTATTACTGCATAAAAGCGCCTTGATATTGAACAAAATATCATCATTGAATTGTACGTAAGTTCGTTTACAAAACCTTTTCTATTCCAAAACCCTGACCCAAATCTGAGGTTATTTAAATAACACTTTGATGCTATTCACCCACAAAAAAACCCAGTATTTACTGGGTTTTTAGTTATCGTTCGCGCTTTTTATGCTTCGGCGTCTGCCGCAGCTAGGCCTTGATCTTCACCATCTTCAGGAGTTATTGTTGCTTGCAGCAATAACATTTCACGTAACTTATTCTCAATTTCATTCGCTATTTCTGGGTTTTCTTTCAAAAATTTAATTGAGTTAGATTTACCCTGACCAACTTTGCTGCCTTTATAGCTATACCAAGCACCCGCCTTCTCGACAAGCTTATGCTTAACGCCAAGGTCAATTAACTCTCCATGCTTAGAAATACCTTGGCCGTACATAATAATAAACTCAGCTTGTTTGAAAGGTGGCGCCACTTTGTTTTTAACAACTTTCACACGAGTTTCGTTACCAACAACCTCATCACCATCTTTTACTGAGCCAATACGACGAATATCAATACGTACTGAAGAGTAAAACTTTAACGCATTACCACCTGTAGTTGTTTCAGGGTTACCGAACATAACACCAATTTTCATACGTATTTGGTTAATGAAAATACATAACGTATTTGAGCGCTTAATATTACCTGTTAATTTACGCAAAGCCTGAGACATCAAACGCGCTTGTAAACCAACATGGTGATCACCCATATCGCCTTCAATTTCTGCTTTTGGCGTTAAGGCTGCTACGGAGTCGACAATTACCACATCAACAGCACCTGAGCGTACAAGCATATCGCAAATTTCTAAAGCCTGTTCACCAGTATCAGGTTGAGATACGAGTAGTTCGTCCACATTTACACCTAACTTCTCTGCGTAGACTGGATCAAGCGCATGTTCAGCATCAACAAAGGCACAAGTCTTGCCTTTCTTTTGTGCTTCCGCGATAACTTGCAATGTTAGGGTTGTTTTACCAGATGACTCAGGACCATAAATCTCCACTATTCGCCCTGTTGGCAAACCGCCTATACCCAACGCAATATCAATTCCAAGTGAGCCTGTTGAGATAGCTTCAATATCTAAAGCCTGGCTATCACCCAACTTCATAATCGAACCTTTACCAAATTGACGTTCAATTTGTGACAATGCAGCATCTAGCGCTTTTTGTTTGTTATCGTTCATTTGCTTCTCCAATCTTGCGTGATGCGAGTAAGTATACTGTATAGAATCACAGTATCAAGCATATTTTTTACTTTAATTCATTTATTATAATATTCAGCGCAAAAGCAATAACTTGCATCCTAACCTGAGCTCTATTACCTGAAAAAATTTGTTTTTTGCTCTGTAATTTCCCGTTTATTACCACGCCAAACCAAACTAATCCAACCGGTTTTTCTTCACTTCCTCCCCCAGGCCCTGCAACCCCTGAAACCGCCACTGCAACATCTGCATTTGCTTGTGTCGCTGCTCCAAAAGCCATTTCCTGTACCGTTTGCTCACTCACAGCACCATATTGAGCTAACGTCTGATCAGATACACCCAATAATTCCTGCTTCGCACTGTTGCTATAAGTAACAAAACAACGGTCAACATAAACAGAGCTGCCTGGCGTGTCAGTCAACGCATAGCTAATTCCCCCTCCAGTACATGATTCAGCAGTAGTGATTGTCTGACGTTTATCCGTTAAAATAGCGCCCAATTGTGCTGCGAGAGTTGTGATCTCTTGTTGTAGCTCCATATTCACCCTTTTAGGTAGATGCATGTCGATAGATTTATATTCTGAACATACTATAAAACAACAAACTCCTATGATGCAGCAATATCTTAGGATTAAAGTAGAACATCAAGATATCTTATTATTCTATCGCATGGGCGATTTCTATGAGTTATTCTTCGATGATGCAATTCGTGCTGCGCAGCTATTAGATATCTCTCAGACTCATCGTGGCAAAGCCGGTGGCGCACCAATTCCAATGGCGGGAGTACCTTATCACGCAGTTGAGAACTATTTAGCCCGCTTGGTACAAATGGGAGAGTCTGTCGCACTATGTGAACAAATTGGCGACCCAGCGACCAGTAAAGGTCCTGTCGAACGTAAAGTTGTCCGCATTGTAACACCTGGCACCGTGACAGATGAGGCGCTACTGCAAGAGCGCCAAGACAATTTACTCGCCAGTATTTGGCAAAATAAACAAGGTCATTATGGCCTTGCATATTTAGATATAAATTCCGGTAGTTTTAATATCGTTGAGCTAAAGACAGATGAAGCACTCAGTTCAACACTGCAACGATTACAACCTGCTGAATTGCTCTACCCTGAATCATTTCAAAATTTATTGTTAATCGAGCCAATTAAAGGCTGTCGTCGTCGCCCTGAGTGGGAGTTTGACTTAGACACAGCCAAACACTTGTTATGCCAGCAATTTAATACCAAAGATCTAGTTGGCTTTGGTGTTGAAAATGCACACTCAGGGCTAATTGCTGCTGGTTGTGTCATGCAATACATAAAAGATACTCAACGCACGGCACTGCCGCACATTCGCGCGATTACACTAGAAAAAAATGAGCATGCGGTTATTTTAGATGCTGCAACTCGGAAAAATCTCGAGTTAACGGTTAATCTGTCAGGGAGTATCGACAACACACTTGCACAAGTCCTTGATAAAACATCAACCCCAATGGGATCACGGCTTTTAAAACGCCGAATTCACACACCCATTCGTAACCGTCCGGAACTCAATGCAAGATTATCTGCAATTTCAAGTTTAATTGAAGCACAGCTTAGTACCGAAGTGTATGATGCCTTAAAGCAAATTGGCGACATTGAACGCGTCGTTGCTCGGTTGGCACTATGTAATGCGCGCCCCCGAGATTTAACCCGATTGCGCAGCGCATTACAGGCTATTGCGCCGCTCCACAGCATACTCTCGGAATGTAATGACCCCCGTATTACGCAGATTTGCGAACAATCACCTTCCTTACCTAAATTACAAGACCTTTTAGAGCGCGCGATTATTGATAACCCGCCTGTACTGATCCGAGACGGAGGGGTAATTGCAACAGGCTACAACCCTGACCTTGATGAATGGCGAGCATTAAGCCAAGGTGCCACTGATATTCTAGATCAATTAGAAGAACGAGAACGTGCACGCACAGGGATCAGCACATTAAAAATTGGCTATAACCGAGTTCACGGGTTCTACATTGAGATAAGTCGCGCCAACTCACATCTAGTACCTGTTGAGTACATTCGCCGACAAACATTAAAAAATAATGAACGTTACATCATCCCTGAGCTCAAAGAGCACGAAGATAAAGTGCTGGGTAGTCAAAGCAAAGCACTTGCTTTAGAAAAGCAATTATATGAACAATTATTTGAATTTATCGCCCCTTATTTGGAGCAATTACAGATTATGGCTGCATCACTGGCCGATTTAGATGTGTTAAATACATTAGCCGAAAGGGCACAGACACTTGACTATTGCAAACCGCAGTTAACTGAGGAAGATGAAATCGCCATTGAAGCAGGGCGCCACCCTGTTGTCGAGCAAGTCAGCAAAGACCCCTTTATTGCCAACCCAGTACACCTCAGTGAACAACGTAAAATGCTAGTTATAACTGGCCCTAACATGGGTGGTAAATCAACCTACATGCGTCAAACGGCCTTAATTGTATTAATGGCGCATATTGGAAGTTATGTCCCTGCAAGCCACGCGATTATCGGGCAAATAGATCGTATTTTCACCCGCATTGGTGCCAGTGATGACTTGGCATCGGGCCGCTCTACTTTTATGGTTGAAATGACCGAAACTGCCACAATACTGAATAATGCATCACACCAATCATTAGTATTAATGGATGAAATTGGCCGAGGCACCAGCACCTATGATGGCTTATCTCTGGCGTATGCGACTGCAGATTATCTTGCTCGAAAAATTAGCGCCAAAACCTTGTTTGCAACACATTATTTTGAACTCACTGAACTTGCCGATCAGCAAAGTGGACTCGTAAACGTACACCTTGATGCTGTCGAACATAACGACACCATTGCATTTAAGCATACCGTATTAGAAGGCGCAGCAAGTAAAAGTTTTGGTTTACAAGTTGCTGGACTTGCAGGAGTGCCAAAAGAAGTACTTAAGGTTGCCAAACAAAAACTCGCGATGTTAGAAAATCACCAGAGTGTCGTTGATTTAAATGTGCCCACACAGCAAACATTGGTTCTGAACAATGGACCATCAGAGCTTGAAACATCAATCCAAACGCTTGACCCTGACGAATTAACACCACGAGAAGCACTCTCACTTTTATATCAGTTGAAAAAGCTTGTATAAAAAGTAATGATATAAAAAAACCACTCAATGAGTGGTTTTTTTATTAAAGGTTATATCGCTTACAATTGCTCAAATAAGCTATCTGTACTCAAACCTTCATGCTGTAGTATATCTTTCAAGCGCCGTAATGCTTCTACCTGGATCTGGCGAACACGTTCACGTGTTAAACCAATTTCACGCCCAACATCTTCAAGCGTAGACGGTTCATATCCTAAAAGCCCAAAACGTCTTGCAAGCACCTCACGCTGCTTAGGATTCAACTCACCAAGCCAATCAACAATATGCTTATTAATATCATTGCTTTGTACTTCATTTTCTGGACCATGGCCCTTTTCATCTGCAATAATATCTAATAACGCTTTGTCATTTTCACCACCAATTGGTGTATCAACTGAAGTGATTTTCTCATTCAAGCGCAACATTTTTGTGACATCTTCAACTGGCCTGTCTAAGCACTCGGCTATCTCTTCGGCTGTTGGCTCATGGTCTAGCTTTTGCGTTAACTCTCTCGCCGTACGCAAATATACATTAAGCTCTTTCACAACATGGATAGGCAAGCGAATGGTACGAGTTTGGTTCATTATTGCACGTTCAATGGTTTGACGGATCCACCATGTGGCGTACGTAGAAAAGCGAAAGCCTCGTTCTGGATCAAACTTCTCAACTGCACGAATAAGACCCAAATTACCTTCTTCGATGAGGTCCAGTAACGCTAAGCCACGATTGTTATATCTGCGCGCTATTTTTACAACTAAACGCAAATTACTTTCAATCATTCTTTTTCGAGACGCTTCACAGCCTTTCAAAGCTTTACGTGCAAAATACACTTCTTCTTCAGCACTAAGCAGCGGTGAGAAACCAATTTCACCTAAATATAACTGAGTTGCATCTAAGTTTTTTACTGTTTCATCTTTCGCGAAAATATCTTCTTCTTCAATGTTCTCTAAAAGTTCAGTTTTAGAGTTTGTTAAAGTGACATCCTCATTTTTTTCTTCAAAATCGTCCGTTTTTTTGGTCTTAACATTTGCAGTTTGAGCCATATGCATCCTCCCAAGCGAATGAATGGTATAAAATCATCATACTGTCTGTCAGTGTCTTAATCCTTAGGTAAAAACCTAAGTGGGTTTACAGCTTGCCCTCTATAACGGATCTCAAAGCGTAGTGCAGTTTCAGTGGCATCTGTATTACCTATGTCGGCAATTCTTTGTCCAACTTTAACTGTTTGTTGCTCTTTGACCCATAATTTCGAGTTATGTGCATAAGCGCTTAGGTAATCATCATTATGTTTTAATATGATTAAGTTACCATAACCCCTTAATGCACTGCCCGCATAAACCACAGTGCCCGCTGCGGCGGCTCTTACAGGTGTTCCATGTTTATTAGCAATTAGTAATCCTTTATAACCATTTTCCTTAACAGAAAAACGCTTAATTACTTTGCCAATAACAGGCTTTCGCCACTGTACCTTTTTAGAAATCATCTGCTTAGGCACTTTGACACTGCTTTTCTGTTCTTTTTGAACATACTCCCGTTGTTTTGGCTTATCAAGTTCTTTTTTCTGTTGTTTGTTACTTTTTTGTATATTTATTTTAGAGTTAACGACTTTTGCTGCGTGTTTTTTAACCTTTTTATTTTTATTTTTAGAATTCTCTAGGTAAATTTTCTGCCCCGGATAAATCAAATAGGGTGGGGTTATATTATTAATTTTAGCGACAGCACGTACATCTTTATTTGCACTAAAAGCAATAGAAAATAAGGTGTCACCTTTTCGTACTTTATACTGATTATTTTTAATGTGAATTTTATGCTTCGAAGAGGTCTTACCTGATGACAGATTAGTAACAGGCGCAGGTTTATGGTTCGTAGAGCAAGCACTCAAAAATAAGATGACTAAAAATAGTATCTGTATGTTTATTTTAATCATCTTTGATTTTTTGCCATAATATTTACTTCATCTATTTGTAATATTTAATATAAAAAATAAGGCTAAACTCAGATGATATCGCCAGCAACTAAAGGGACAAACTTTACAGGAGCTAAAGGGTGTTCAATAAATTGCTCACCTTGACGAACAAACAACGTCAAAACCTGCTCTTGCTCACCTAACGGAACAATTAATGCGCCTCCGTCTTGTAATTGATGTAACAATGATTGTGGCACTGATTTCGCTGCTGCGGTAACAATAATCCCTGAAAAAGGCGCTTTCGATGACCAGCCTTGCCATCCATCCCCATGTTTCATTGCAACATTATATAAGTCGAGCTGATGTAAACGGCGTTTGGCTTGCCATTGTAAACTCTTTATCCGCTCGACAGTAAAAACATCGTCAAATAATTGTGCCAAAATCGCGGTTTGATAACCAGATCCAGTGCCGATTTCTAACACCTTACCCGATACCCCCACCTGCCTTAAGATCTCCGTCATTTTCGCGACAATAAATGGCTGAGAAATAGTTTGCCCCTGACCTATTGGCAACGCGGTATTCTCATACGATTTATGCTTTAATACATCATCCACAAATACATGTCTTGGCGTATTTTCCAATACAGACAAGACTTTTCGGTCGGTTACTCCTTGTGCCCTAATTTGCTCAATTAAAGCACTTGCACTACGCACATAATTGTTTAGCACCCTATCCCCTATCTCTTTAACCAACAAGCCATTGCATCAAGGCTCTCATGAGCTGTCATGTCTATTTTTAACGGCGTTACAGCCGCATAACCTTGATTGATGGCATGAAAATCAGTGCCTGGACCTGCATCACTTTCATGGCCCAATGTACCATACCAAAATACCTCTCTACCCCAAGGATCCGTTTGTTTTGTCATTGTTTCCGCTTTGTGACGTTTGCCAAGCCGACACACCTTTACCCCTTTCAATTCATCTAGCGAAATATCTGGCACATTGATATTGATTATTTGATCTTTGGGCAACGGGTGTGACTGTAATTGTTTAATAATGTCTATCGTGATCTGAGCAGCGGTATCATAATGATTTTCATATTTAGAACATAGTGACACAGCAATGGCTGGTAGTCCCATATGGCGACCTTCTATTGCGGCTGCAACAGTCCCTGAATACAATGTATCATCACCTAAGTTAGCACCTTTATTTATACCCGCGACAACAAGATCTGGTAAGTCAGCCATTAACTCGCTAACACCGATATGCACGCAGTCTGCGGGTGTGCCATTTACTGATAAAAATCCATTATCTAAAGTGGAAACTCGTAATGGGTTCATCAATGTCAAAGAATGGCTAGCCCCACTACAATTTCTATCTGGCGCAATCACAATTACTTCAGCAATTTCACACAATGCTCGATATAAAACCGCAATGCCTTTTGCATCAACCCCATCATCGTTACTGAGTAATATTCTCATCTTGGTTACTATCCATTAAGTTATCTTTCGATGCATCTCTATATATCACTAACTCTCTTAGCAAGGCCGTTGCAAAAGTCCCTTTTGGTAAACTAAAGGTCAACTTTATCGTTGTATCATCGACTGTTTTCACCTGTAAGTGTTTTGGAATTAATCTCAATGCGCGCCTTTCGTTCTTTAACCCTAATTCAGCTAAGCCCGCTTGCCAAGCACTAAAAGGCACCAACCAGTTTCGCTCTTGCTCAGTTAACCCTTTATCTCCTTTGCCAACTAGCGGTGCTGACAATAAGATATCCCCACTGGTTAAGCGTTCAATCGTGTCATCACTGATATTTTCTTCAAAGAATGCATTACTGCCACTGAGCATGAATACTTCTTGATGCCATGTCTTAGCCAATCCATGTTCAGCAACGCGTTTGCTAACAATCTCATTAAATATATGTGATCTCGCCGCGGATATAATAATACCACGCAACTTTTTATCTCGGATGCGCTCTCCTGAAAACATCCGCTCAGCCATTTGCAAATTATGCCCATCATGACCAAAACGCTGCTCTCCAAAATAATTTGGCACCCCTTGTCGTACAGCATTAATACGAGAAAGAATATCTAATGGCGCACTGACATTACGTAAAGTGATCTCAAATTTATTACCTGAATGACACCCTGTACGTAATTTGCGATTGTGTCTGATTTGTTTAATAACAAACACACTATCACTGTTTAGCTCGGTAAAGTCGAGATGTTGTTTAATGGGTACTGGCACGCTAAACCATTGACTACACACGCCATGCCTGTCTTTCAACCCCGCATAACTCACATCTCTTGGTGCGACCCCTGCAAACTTTGCCAACATCTTCGCAATGTATTGCGTATTTTCACCTTTTTTTATAACGTGCAAACATACGTGTTCACCTTCACCCGACAGCTCAATATCCAGCAATTCATCAACAACAAAATCTTCAGCGCACGATTTGTAATCCGCCGACGACTGAGGTTTACCATACAAGTAATTCAAATTTTTCATCGCTTCATCACCAGTACAACAGCATGCGCTGAAATACCTTCTTTTCGCCCTTCGAAACCCAACTTTTCAGTGGTCGTGGCTTTAACATTGACCTGATCAATACTGACACTACAATCGACAGCCAAGTTTGCACGCATTGCATCAATATGGGGTCGCATTTTTGGTGCTTGAGCGACTATCGTTACATCACAGTTGCTTAGTTGGTAACCTTTGTCTTTGACTTGCTTCATCACTTGTCGCAGCAAAACTCGACTATCTATGTTTTCAAATTCTGCCGCTGTATCAGGAAAATGCTTACCAATGTCGCCAAGTGCTAAAGCGCCAAGCAATGCATCGCATAAGGCATGCACAGCCACATCACCATCTGAGTGCGCAATAAAGCCATGTTCAAAGGGGATTTTCTCACCACAAATCATCAATGGACCTTCTCCACCGAATTTATGTACATCAAATCCATGACCAATTCTTATCATTTCACACTCTCTTATGCTGTTTTGAAATCAGAAAACATGCCAAGTCATAATCTTCCGGCGTCGTTATTTTTATATTATCTGTTCGTCCTGGAATTAATTGAACGGGCTGCTGTTGCCACTCCATTGCCGACGCCTCATCGGTGATCGTCACGCCTTGTTGTAACGCACAACTCAATGCTGAACGTAACGTCATAAACGGAAACATTTGTGGCGTTAATGCTTGCCATAAATCATCTCTTGGCACTGTACCAGAGCTATGACTACTACCCCGTTTTATGGTATCCTTTACTTTAGCAGCTAAAATACCACCTTGTTGCGCCTCTAAGCAGTGTGAAATTAAGTTTTCAATATCAGTAACATCAACTAGTGGACGAGCTGCATCATGGACTAATACCCAATCAGGTTTGTATTCTAGTAATGCATCAAGCGCATTAAGCACCGACTCTGCACGCTCTTTGCCACCTGAGGTTCTAATTAACTTCTCACTACAAAAAGCAAGTTTATCAAAAACTGTATCGCTATCACTCACCGCAACAGCAATAACGCAGACATTAGGCACCCTCATCATTTTATTTAAGGTGTGCTCCAATACTGTTTTATCTTCAATCTTTAAATATTGTTTTGGATGAGATAGTTGCATTCGACTGCCCACCCCCGCAGCGGGAACGACGATGGCTATTTTAGGAAGTTTATTCATGGTGTTTTTTTCGGAAGAACTCTGATGAATGTTTCATTGGGTTTTATCATACCTAACTCATGTCGAGCACGCTCTTCAACGCCCTCTAGGCCAAGTTTTAAATCTTCAATATCGGCTTTTAATAGCTTATTGCGTTTTAATAGCTTTTCATTAAGATTTTGATGTGCATCTACTGCACTTTTCAATCTCGTGTAATCCTGTAATCCATTATGGCCAAACCAAAGCTGATATTGAATAAAGGCCGCTAAACAAATTAAAGCAAACTGAAATAAGCGCATTGTTTAGTTCCTACTGTTTATTGTGCATATTACGAGATTAACGTGAGCGTTTTTTTATTATTCTGACATTTTTCCAGTTAATCATACTGGCTAACAACATTTCTCTTAAGCTCAAAACTCTAGGTCCAATTGCTTTACTGTATTGCCACTGATGCCCACAGCATGCCGCAACCATTAAGGCTTTTGCGGGTTTAAACATGATTGTAGAAACTCCCTTCTGACTTTGTCCTGAACAATCAAACCATCCATGTTGATTGCAATGAATCATATTGTCTCTTACTTGATCTATGGTGTCTATGACAATACGTGTCAATCCCTTATGAGATAGCATCACAGGCACGACTAACCCGACCGTCCCATGGCGAGAAAAATAGTGTTTACACACGTCCATTTGCCATTTAGGTTGCGCTTTTTGCGGACTTAACCAAGTGCCATTTTGACTGTCTAATTGCAAGGGCACACTTCCTTGCACTATATCTCGCGCTGCACGCTCAACATAGTAAGGTAAACTTAATAAAGCCCGTGGCAACTGCTCAGCAGTTGCATTTTCTGTCAAAGCTGGAATTTCACGTGCATAAAATACATTAACTAACTCAGCAAATTGTAATCGCTCACGTTCGTCATGCCATAAACTGCTTTGCTCGTTTGACATTGCTATATACTGTTCGCCCACGCTACCTCCCAGTCACTGTGAAAGTTATAGCATGGCAGATTAAAGCAAGCTAGCCTTTCGGCTTTTCTCCAAGCCGAGCTTCACCATTTTCCATAAATTGCACAACGCCGGTTCGTTTTTTACCAACCAATAAGCTGCCGTCACATAAAAACATGAAGTTTTGCCAACAACGCTGAAAAACTGCAAAATTTGTCTCGATAACTTGTTCACGTGACATACAAAAATATACAGTGGTATTCGCTTCCCACCCCAAATGCGATGTAATTACGTCAGGAAGCGACTCCTCACCGGCTTCCCAAGGCTTTTCCCAATCAACATTTTCAGACCAGCTATCCTCTTTTCCTACCCACTCAGATGGATTAAAAAAATCAGGGTGATCTTGATCTCGGCTTATCATGGTGCTCCACAATACTGCCGCTCGCGCTTTCGTCATTGGCTTAATCGCCGCAAGATCTTGTTCTGAGATCGGTAAATCTTGATGTTTAAAAACCCATGCTTTTCTAAACTCATCAAGCGCAATATAATTCATACAACAGCCCAGTCTGGCAAATATTAACGCGCAGTATACCGCACACTAAACGGAACGAACAATGAAGCAAACACTAAAACCCGGTATTTATCAGCATTACAAAGGTCAGCAATATCGTGTCTTTCACATCGCAACTCACAGTGAAACACAAGAAAAAATGGTCGTCTATCAAACCCTCTATGGTGATTTCGATTTTTGGGTTCGTCCTTTCACGATGTTTGTTGAAAACGTCACATGTGATGGCGTTGAAACTCCACGCTTTAAATACCTTGGTGATAAATAAGATACTTCATAACCCCTAGCGGCAGGTCACCTTTTTATGGCAAGATAACTCATTCTCCTCAGACCAGTCGTTAGGTACAAAGTGAACTTCCAAGGTACAAACAATTACATTGCTAGTAGTGCATTAAAACAAGCAGTAAATGCTGCAATTATATTAGAAAAGCCGCTTTTAATTAAAGGAGAGCCAGGCACGGGTAAAACACTACTCGCAGAAGAACTTGCAAAAAGCCTCAATACCAACCTCATTCAATGGCATATCAAATCAACCACAAAAGCACAACAAGGGCTGTATGAAT
This sequence comes from Pseudoalteromonas sp. MMG013, assembly GCF_018100885.1. NCBI lineage: Bacteria > Pseudomonadati > Pseudomonadota > Gammaproteobacteria > Alteromonadales > Pseudoalteromonadaceae > Pseudoalteromonas > Pseudoalteromonas sp. MMG013. Next base: position 86,307 of record NZ_JAGJEE010000018.1, read on the forward strand.
ACGATGCCGTATCTCGACTAAGAGACAGTCAACTCGGTGAACAACGAGTGCATGATATTAATAATTACATTGTAAAAGGTAAATTATGGCAAGCCTTCACGGATCCTTCGCGTCCGGTGCTGCTCATTGATGAAATTGACAAAGCTGATATCGAGTTTCCCAACGATTTACTATTAGAGCTCGATAAAATGGAGTTTCATGTTTATGAAACAGGTGAACGTGTTAAAGCAAAAGTCCGCCCGATAGTCATTATTACATCGAATAATGAGAAAGAGCTCCCTGATGCTTTTTTGCGACGCTGTTTCTTTCACTATATCGACTTCCCTTCCACCCAGCAGATGCAAAAAATCATTGATGTTCATTACCCTAATATCAAAGCTAACTTGGTACAACAAGCATTAGAAAGCTTTTTTAAACTCAGGGATGTGCCAGGGCTTAAGAAAAAACCAAGTACCAGTGAATTATTAGATTGGCTAAAGTTGCTAATGGCTGAAGATATCGACAGTACAACCTTACATGATAAACAGCATCAAGGTGGTTTAATGCCATTATTTGGGGCTTTGCTTAAGAATGAACAAGATGTGAGCTTAATTGAGAAGCTGGCCTTTATAAGTAAGCGTTAACTGATGCTTATCGAATTTTTCTTTACATTAAAACGCTACGGCTTAAAAGTCAGTCCTCGAGAACTGCTTGACTGTATCAACGCACTAAACAAAGGTTTAGCGTTTGCTGACATCGATGCATTTTACGACCTCAGTAAAATTATTTTTGTTAAAGATGAAACCCAGTTTGACAAATTTGACCGCGCTTTTGCCGATTACTTTCAAGGTCTTGAATCTATCGACTTATTATCGCAATTACAGACTAATAATGAACTCCCCCATGACTGGTTACGAAAAGAGTTCGAAAAAAACTTATCCGATGAAGAAAAACAACAATTGGATGCGCTCGGTGGATTAGATAAGTTATTAGAAACGCTAAAACAACGATTAGCCGAGCAAAAAGAACGCCATGCAGGTGGCAATAAATGGGTTGGCACTGGTGGCACATCTCCGTTTGGCGCGTATGGCTATAACCCTGAAGGGATCCGAATTGGCCAAGAAGGAAACCGACAGCGCCAAGCCGTTAAAGTGTGGGATAAGCGTCAATATCGCAATTTAGACGCTAACACTGAAATGACCAGCCGAACCATGAAACTTGCACTGAAAAAGCTCAGAAAGTTTGCAAAAAGTGGTGCCAGCGAGCAATTGGATCTTAATGAAACGATAGCTGCAACGGCAAAACAAGGCGGTATGCTCGATGTCAAAATGGTCCCTGAACGACATAATGCCATTAATGTCATTATGCTGTTCGATATTGGTGGTTCAATGGATGAATACATTCATTTATGCGAACAGCTATTTGGTGCTGCACACAGTGAATTTAAGCATTTGGAGTTTTTTTATTTTCACAATTGTGTTTATGAACAAGTTTGGCAAGATAACCAAAGACGCGATAGCGAGTCGCTTGACACATATCAGCTTATCAACCGCTTCGGTAAAGACTATCGACTTATTTTTGTGGGTGATGCCACTATGGGGCCCTATGAGATCACATATTCGGGTGGTAGCGTAGAGCATTGGAACCATGAAGCTGGCAGTGTCTGGCTTCAACGCCTCACTCAGCATTTTGAAAAAGTTGCTTGGTTAAACCCACAACCCAGAACGCACTGGCCCTACTACCAGTCAATAGATATCATTGCTGAACTAATGCACAACCGTATGTACCCATTAACATTAGACGGTATAAGTAAAGCGATAAAAGTACTGACTTAATGGTATGGTCAACGTCTAATTTGGACACAAAAAAGCCGCGACGTACGCGGCTTTTTTAATTTCATCGTCTATTAAGACATGAAATCAACACCTTCTTGGATGTCTTTGTTAAGTGTTGCAAGCATATCTTCTTTTGCTTTTTGCTCAAATGCGCTTAGTTCGCCGTAAGAAAGAATTTCTTCTACGCCGTTTTTACCTAAACGTACTGGGTGAGCAAAATATGGTGCATCGCCATTTTCAACAGCAACGTACGCATAATCTACAACATCTTGACCCTGTAGACCTTTAACCAATGAGAAGCAGAAACGTGCTGCAGCTGCACCCATTGAAAGTGTTGCTGAACCACCACCTGCTTTTGCATTTACCACTTCAGTACCTGCATTCTGGATACGAGGCGTTAAAGCAGCAACTTCTTCATCAGTGAACGAAACGCCTTCAACTTGTGAAAGAAGTGGTAAAATGGTAGTACCTGAGTGGCCACCAATGACTGGTACTTTCACTTCAGACACATCAACACCTTTCAATTCAGCAATAAATGCTTCCGAACGAATGACATCTAATGTTGTAACACCAAATACGCGAGATGCTTCATAAGTACCCGCTTTTTTGAATACTTCAGCAACAATTGGCACAGTACCATTTACTGGGTTAGTGATAACACCCACTAGCGCTTTAGGGCAGCTACGTACAATACCTTCAGCAAGTGTTTTAATAATACCTGCGTTTACGTTGAATAAATCAGCACGGTCCATACCTGGTTTACGAGGCATGCCAGCTGGGATCAATACAATATCAGCACCAGCAAGTGCAGCGTCTAGGTCATCCGCACCAAAACCAGCTACTTTAACTGCCGTTGGGATATGAGAAAGGTCAACAGCAACACCTGGTACTACCGGTGCAACGTCGTATAAAGATAATTCAGAACCTGCAGGTAAACCGTTTTTAAGTAAAAGTGATAAAGCTTGACCAATACCGCCAGCGGCACCCAATACAGCAACTTTCATGTGAATACTCCATAAATTGAAGGTAAATTTAGGGTGCGTCCCTCAATTAAAATCTAAGTTTAAATACCATCTCAGCAATCAGATACATAATGCGTAAACCCCATCACCATTAGGTGACATTGAATACACAACAAAAGCGCTAACATGACAATTAAAAGTAACCATTTCACATGAATTATAATCAACTTTCATACACAAATTTACGTTCCATGTGTACTCAACAGCATAAAAAACCCATATTAGTTACTGCAAACTCAGCTAAAAAAGACAAACATACCCAAGAATGCAGTAAAGATAATGAAAAGCGCAGGTAAAAACAAATTAATCCGAGTTATTTTCATGATTTTTTCGACTATAGTTGTAAAGCTAACAGCACTGGCGCTTTACGCGTGTGACAGAACCTGAATATCAGCACAGTAAAATTTGGGTCACAACGTAGTTTTGTGTAGAATCCCAACATCACCATTTGAATTATGGATTGTTATGCAGCCTCAAGAAAAACAAGAAGCGCTGGTTAAAGCGTTTAAAGCTTTACTCAAAGAAGAAAACTTTGGTTCACAAGGAGAAATTGTTGACGCTTTAAAAGACCAAGGCTTTGACAATGTGAGTCAGAGCAAGGTGTCACGCATGCTCAGTAAATTCGGTGCGGTACGAACCCGTAATGCAAAACAAGAAATGGTCTATTGTTTGCCTGCTGAGATGGGAGTGCCGACAGCTAAAAGCCCACTGCGCCAATTGGTCATTGATATTATCCATAACGAAATGATGATAATTATTCGAACTAGCCCCGGCGCCGCACAACTTATTGCCCGATTACTTGATTCGTTAGGAACTGCAGATGGCGTACTCGGCACAATTGCTGGTGATGACACCATATTTATAGCCCCAGCCCAAATCTCAGAAATTGATGCAACGCTTGAGCGAGTAAAAACGTTATTTGACAACGTTTAGGCCGGCCTAAAAATCACTCTTCACAATTTTGTGCCATCGTACTAAGGAATTGGACCGATGGTGCAAAAAATGCCGCCCCCATATCTGCCTGATTATAATCCAACCATAGGTCGTATTTATCTGGAGTGCCTAAACGAGACATTAGAACATCTTCAAACGCTTGGCCATGTGCCGAACAACTCACCCACAAACTACCTTGCTCAAATACATCCCCAAACGGCATGCTTTGATCAAGTAAGGTCGCTAAACCATCTTCGTTTACTAACTCAGCTAGAGTTGCATGACTATTTTCTTTTTGCGGAGAAATCAGGGTGTTATCTAAACGCGTTCGGCCCATCACTTGTTCCTGCTCATCAAGTGTTAGTATTTGCCATGTGTCAATGTCAAACTTCACTCGTTGAACATGCACATAACTTCCTTGATTATCATCATGCTGCGGGTTATTGACTAAAGCTACTTGACGTTTAAAGCGCCCATGAGGTGCATTTCCACCATAAATAAAGCCGTTAAAATCTCGGCCATCTAAAAACCGAAAGCCTCTAACATTTGCCACTAGCTCAACACTAGGTGCAAGCATGTGCAATACACTTTGTGCAAAAAGGTGATTAACATCTTCTCTATCTGAACGGATCACGTACATTAAATCAAAAGGCTGGCTATGCATTAAGTGTTCAGCACTGCTTACATGAGGAAAGCTTTTTAATTCAGGAGGAATATACTCAGGGTAAATATGCGGCCAATATTGTGCTCCAATGGCCACAAAGCTACTCACCATCGACTCCGAAAAACGATCACTCAGTTCATTTTGTAATCGTTCACAATGTGCCAATGTAGCACGCACAGCCTCATCATGCCCATCTAGTACATTAAAAAACAAATGTAAACCATGGAGGTTTGCTTCAGCACAGACTCCTGATTGCGCTTGCGCCATGCTTTTTTCCTTACTTAATTCAGCTCTTGCTCAGAAAAGAAATTTACCGCATGTGCTTTAATTTTAAAAGAGACAGGTAAATTAGTATCAATTGTTTTGTCTGTGGGCGCAGGAACCTCTAACTGTTGTTGTTCAAAACGTACCCGATAAACATATTCAGTGCCCACAAAGCGCTGTTGTTCAACTCGCACTTGCCCATTTGGGTCATTAACCAACTCTAAGTGCTGTGGTCGTACATAGATTTGCCCTTGCTGCTGAGATTGCAACAAAGGAACCATTGAGCTCACGTCACCAAAATCAGTGCTAACACCGGCACCGTTATAACGAGTCGCCTTTAAATAAATTCCTTGACCTAAAAACTCAGCTACAACTTTATTACTTGGCTGTTGAAACAAAGTTTTCGCACACCCTAGTTGCGCGATTTGACCTTCATGCATAATCGCTAACTTATCCGAAAATGCAAACGCCTCATCTTTTGAATGACTGACAAATATAGCTGAGACTTGCTGATCTTTAATAATCGCTCGAATGTCATTAATAAGCTGATATCGAACCTGCGCATCTATATTGGAAAACGGCTCATCTAGCAATAATAAGTTTGGACGGTACGCCAACGCTCTTGCAATCGCAACACGTTGCTGTTGACCTCCCGAAAGCTCATGAGGATAACGTGACTTAAAATTATTTAAGTGTACTAACTCCAACATTTCATCTACGCGCTTTAAGCGCTCTGGTTTATCAAGCTTATTTAGACCAAACCCAATATTCTGCGCAACCGTTAAATGAGGAAATAACGCATAATCTTGGAACATCATCCCTATATTTCTGTGCTGAGGCGCGACAAAGTGGCGCTCATCACTCATACACTGGCCATTAATCACAACCGATCCATGCTGCGGTTGAATAAGCCCCGCAATGGCTTTCAAAGTTGTTGTTTTCCCACAACCACTAGCCCCTAACAAGCAGACTATTTCATTTTGTTCGACGGCTAAATTAAGCGCTTTAATAACTGATTGACCGTCATACTGATACGACAAATTTTGTAATAGCAAACTACTCATTAGTTGTGTTGCTCCATAGATCGATTAACAAAATATAGCGGAATTAGCCCAACTAAAACAATAAACAAGGCTGATACTGACGCAAGTTCTAACTGCTCATCACTCACATACTGAAATACATGTGTCGCCAGAGTTTCAAAATTAAAAGGTCGTAACAATAACGCTGCGGGGAGCTCTTTCATACATTCAATGAAAACCAATAAAGCTGCCGTGAGAATGCCTCTGCGTAATAACGGAAAGTGAATCAAGGTTAAGGTTTGTAAAAACCCCTTCCCCATGCTTTGGCTGGCCATATCTAGCGACGGGCTGATCCGCACATAACTGGCTTCAACTGCGCCATGTGCAATCGCATAGAATCGCACGACATATGCGAAAATCATCGCAAAAATACTACCACTTAACAATAAACCAGGTTCAAAACTAGTTTGCGAAAACCAGTCATTAAGTGCCGTATCCAGCAAAGTTAAAGGCAGCAAAACAGCAATCGCCAATACCGTACCAGGCAGAGCATATCCCGTACTTGCGAAGCGCCCAGGAATGGATTTAGTTCTTTCACTACCTATACGTTGGTAAAAAACCACGAGAACGCTAAAGAATATCGCAATAACACTGACCCACAAAGACACTTTCAAGCTCTGCCAAGCATATAAAAAGAACTGGCTATTCCAAGCCTCGTCAAAGTAATCAATTGCATAGCCACACAAAATACCCACTGGCAACACAAAAGCAACCAGTAATATAAAGATGCAATACGCAGAAGCGGCCCACGCTGTTTTACCTTTAAGCACATATAACGCTGTATCGTTAACAGATGCTTGGCGTTCATGCACCGTATCATTTTTACGACTTAGTCGTTCTAACATCAGTGACACAAACAGAAATAACAGCATAATTCCTGATATTTTTGCCGCTGCAGTGAGTGAGTAATAGCCAAGCCACGTATCATAAACTGCGGTTGTGAGCGTACTTACAGCAAAATAATGTACCGTCGCAAAATCAGCCATTGTCTCCATACTTATCAAAGCAAGTGCAGCAACAATTGCTCCCCGAGCTAACGGAAGGCTCACCTTAAAAAAGCTCTGACGAGGGCTCATTCCCATCAGCTGACTTGCCTGAACCAATTTAAATGATTGCTCTCTGAGCGCGGTTTTAAATATTAAATATAAATAAGGATAGAGCACCAAAGCGATCATTATGATGGCACCTGGCAATGTACGAATATCAAAAAACCAGTAATCATTCGGTGATTGCCAACCAAACCAATCTCGCAGCACCACCTGAACGGGCCCAGCATAATCCAATAAATCAGTATAAATATAGGCAATTATATAAGTCGGCATTGCCAGAGGCAGCATTAATGCCCACTCAAATACTTTCCGACCAGGAAACTGGCAATATGCGCTAAGCCAGCCTAAAGGCAAAGCAATCAAACAACTGAGTGAAATAACACCAAGGATAAGTAAAATAGTATTAGAGGTGTAATCCCAAAGAACGGTATTCCATAGATGGGAGAATACCTCTGAATCTCCTTGCAAAGATTCAAAGATTAAAAAAGCGAGCGGGGCAGATAAACAAATGCCTATCAGCCACGCAAATATCTGCCATTTAGACAGAGAAAACGGTACTTGCATTAAAGATCAAATTTAACCTCATCGATCAGCTTCAGTGCTAATGGACGATATTTACTAATTTCAGACAATGGTAATGCGTCTTCCTTAAACGTGCCCCATGATGCCACCAAATTCGACAATGCTACTCCAGATTTTACTGGGTATTCCATATTCATTGACGCATACATATTCTGTGCTTTATTGTCGGTCATAAACTCTATAAGTTTCAAGGCATTTTCTGGATTTTTAGCATATTTGGTCATTACCACACCTGAAACATTCAAATGGGCACCACGGTCTTTTTGATTGGGGAAATTAATATACACTGAATCAGCCCATGCTTTTTGTTTGCTATCTTGCAGCATTTTTCCAAAGTAATAGCTGTTACCTAGAGCAATGTCACACAAACCTTCTTTTACCGCTTTGACTTGAGCACGGTCATTACCTTGTGGTTTTCGAGCTAAATTACTCTTTACACCTTTAAGCCACTGTTTCGTATCCGCTTCACCATGATGCGCAATCATCGATGCAATCAATCCCAAATTATATGGGTGCTTACCCGAGCGCATACAAATTTTTCCTTTGTAAGTTGCTGAAGCTAAATCTTCATATCCTAAGGCTGAAAGCTTACCTGTTCGTTCCTTTGATGAGTAAACGTTACGTACCCGTTTAGTAAGTGCTACCCATTCACCTTCAGGGTCCCGGAAAGCAACCGGAATATTACGATTAACCACATCACTACTTATCTTTTGCGTTAAGTTCATATCTTCTAATTGCATTAATGCACTAAAATTAGAAGTTAGGACTAAATCAGCCCGACTATGCTTTCCTTCTCGCTTAACACGCTCAATAAGCCCTTTTTTAGCGAAAACAACGTTAGTTTTTATACCTGTTTGTTTGGTGAAGTCATCTAATATCGGTTGGATTAAAAACGGCTGACGAAAAGAGTAGATATTAACTTCGTCTGCTGCCAATGCCGGTAAACAACTTAAAGATGTAAGAACAATCGCTAATGCTTTTTTCATTAAAGCCTCCAGATAAAAACAATAATTATTATCAGCTAATAATATCTCTTATGGTGCTAAAAAACACCCTCTGAATAAAACTAGCTTTATGTTGTTGCAAATAACTGTATCACCAAATCAGAAGTTGCTTGTGAGAAATATCTTACTTCTTATGTGGAGATCAATGATCCCTTTGCTGAAAATAACACCAAAATTAATTTAAACAATTGTTTTAAAACAAATTAAGTTTAACTTTTAGTTTTACTAGAATAATTAAAAGCATTTCCACTGGTTTTGTACCCACCAAAACTCTCTATAATATATCTCGTAGTCAAGGAGATGGTGACTAAGAAATAAATAAGATCACACTGAGTGTAGCTTATTTAAAATTGCGGATGCAATTACCAAGGACAAACAGCCGGATGCTGTGGTTTATGGAAACGCTATAGGATGTAGCAAACATTAAAGGGAAAGGGACAAACAGCCGGATGCTGTGGTTTATGGAAACGCTTAGGATGTAGCAAACATGACAGGGAAAGGGACAAACAGCCGGATGCTGTGGTTTATGGAAACGCTATAGGATGTAGCAAACATGACAGGGAAAGGGACAAGCAGCTGGATGCTGTGGTTTATGGAAACGCTATAGGATGTAGCAAATATTACATGGAAAATGGACAAACAGCTGGATGCTGTGGTTTATGGAAACGCTAT
>NZ_JAGJEE010000019.1:0-88774 GCF_018100885.1 Pseudoalteromonas sp. MMG013
TAACAGGGGTTCGAATCCCCTTGGGGACGCCATATCTTCTTTCTTCATAAAATCCATAAACCTCATTAGATTTAATCATTTAAATTACTTTTCGGTAATTTTATTTATTTCTGCTAGCTTTAATCATGCGTCTGCTTTTTGCTTGTTTAAATATTAATCTAAGTGTTGCTGTTTTTGATCCGCAACAAAGTTTTCTTAGTTTTTGTCACATTCAGGCTAAAGTAATGATTTATTATTGTTTTTTAATCGTTTGAGTGAAGACTATGGCAACAGGAAGATCCGACTATACCAATCGAGAATATGATTACCCAAATACCTATAACTTACTCTCTACTACCAATGTAAATGGTCAAATCAAATACGCCAATAAACAATTTTGTGAAGTAGCAGGGTTTGAACTAAAAGATTTGGAAGGGAAACCACATAATATTGTACGACATCCCACTATGCCCAAAGTTGCGTTTAAGAACTTATGGGATTTTATTGGCTCAGGAAAGCCTTGGATGGGGATGGTAAAAAATCGTTGTAAAAACGGCGACCATTATTGGGTGAATGCTTATGTAACACCAATTGCAGATAAAAACGGGAAAATAGTAGAGTATCAGTCAGTTAGGACCAAACCTGACAGAAATGTAGTGAATAGAGCTGAAAAAGTCTATGCACAACTAAATAATGGCACACCACCTGAATCAATTGCTAGGCAATCATGGTCACTATCTAGTCAAATGATAGCAATTATTATCGCGTTTTATGTACTCACATTATTTTTAACATCGTTAGCTTCTCCTTGGTCTTATATATTGGAGACGGTTCTTGTGATAGGTATTATTGCGTTAACGTATTCTCGTTTAGCGCCAATTAGAGTGTTGAGTGAAAAAGCAAAAAAAGTATATGACAACCCGCTTATGCAAAAAATTTATCTAGATCGCGTTAATGATATTAGTGCCATTGAACTGGCGCTGTTAGCCAGAGAATCCGAGTTAAGGGCTGTGTTAGGTCGAGTAAAAGATTCAAGTAGTACAGTAACAGAGCATGCTGATGAAACGGTGGCTGAATGTAATCGCAGTGCCGACTTATTAAACTCTCAGCAAGCTCAAACTGGGTCGTTAGCAACAGCCATTAATGAGATGACGGCCACCATTGCCGAAATTGCCAGTAATACAACCAATGCGGCGTCTCAATCAGAGTCCGCATTAGAATCGGTTAAGGCTGGAAGCATGGCTGTTAACGAAAATATGGAGAACAACTATGCACTTTCGGAAGAACTATCAAAAACCCAAAAAGATATAGAAGATTTAAACGCGCAAACCGTTAACATTGGCGGGGTTGTTGACGTTATCCGTGGGATATCAGAACAAACTAACTTACTCGCGTTAAATGCAGCGATTGAAGCGGCAAGAGCAGGTGAGCAGGGAAGAGGATTTGCGGTTGTGGCAGATGAAGTAAGGGCCCTTGCACAAAGAACGCAAGAATCCACGAAAGAAATTGACAGTATCATAGCGGATCTTCGCCAACGCGCTGAGCGTGCCGTGGGTGCAATTCAAAATGGTGTAGATAAGTCAGGGGAATGTGTTAGCAAAGCTGAAGGGACTAAACACAGCTTGGAGAGTATTAATGCACTCGTAAATGATATTTCAAGTTTGAACTACCAAATAGCGACGTCTACTGAAGAAATGTCGGGCGTGTCGAATGAACTCAATAACAATGCTGTGACCATTTCACAGTTAGCGAATGACTCGCTTGAAAGCTCCGATAGAACACTAAAAACCATGTCAGATACGCAAACTTCTTTGGTTGACCAAGAAAGTTTAGTGGATCAGTTTATGGCAAAATTTATTCGATAGAGTTTTTGCATACCAGTAGGGCCTGCATGATTTCAGGCTCTTCTTAATTTACTGTATATTTTTATCGTTGCTGGCCGACGCGAGTTGGGTAAAGATTAGTGCTGTTTTTCAGTCAGATAAAGTTTCACATTTGTACTGATGTATTTATAGTGGGGACTTTTCCTTGTCTGAAGTATTGTCTCTTTTGTTCAATAATTCATTTTTTACTTCCTTTAGCATAACGGTTATCAGCCTAAGGTAACTTAATAGCGGTGCTCTGTACTTTTATAAATCAAATATACCGGTAATTTTTAATCTGGTTAATGAATCATTTAGCCCGTTAAAAGAACAATATTTTTGTTAATTTGGTAAAATAAAAGCGCTGAATTTTAGCACCTGACTTAGGGCTGCAGAGCTTAATTTCAATCTATAGATCATAAAAAACTCTTTTTGGCTAGCGAACATTCAATATCATTGCTTTTTGACAACGATAAAGTAACTCGAAGCACCTTTATATATTTGGTCACTTTCAACTAGTTGGAAGCTTTCCGTGGTAATGAGTTCATCGATGTGAGCACTTTTGTATCTACGTATTGCAATTGGAATTACCCCTATTTTGGATAATATTGTGACCAGATACATTTGCAGGGAAACGAGTAATGATTTCTTGTCAGCTAGGCAAGGGGTTGAAGAAATAAAGAGACCATCATGTTTGAGCAGTTCATGTATTCTTTTGATAACTTTGAGTGGGTTGTCCACGGTATGTAGCATATTAAACGCGAGGACGACATCAAAGGATCCTTCTTGATATCTCTCATCAAAGAGTGTTGTTTGCTGAAAATTTACATTGTTAATATTTTTAGAGGTAGCTTTGCTTTTTGCAATATCAATCATTTCTGAAGATATATCGATAGCATGAATTTCTTCTACTCGATTTGCAAGTTCACAAGACTTGGTGCCGGTTCCACAGCCAAAGTCCAAAACGATATCTGTATTTTTCAGGTGATTTTCAGCTTTTCGTCCTGTTTTATTATGAATATATTCAAACCGCTCCTCAGATTTATCATAATTTGCGGAAGTCTTATTCCAAAATTCTTCTGCTTTACTCATATTGAATACCTACTTGAATTTATTGACGTCTAACAGAGAGCATTATGATAAAGCGCTTTGATAGCTAAGTTTGTATTGTCAGTATTGTATCAATGCTAATATGAATAGATACGGTCAAAAATGCATTTTAGGTATTCATATGGGAATAGATTGGAAAACCATAGATTTTGATTGGAATCGTGCTAGAGCCTTTCTTGCCACAGCTGAATTAGGATCTTTATCTGCAGCAGCCAAGGCGCTGGGCTGCTCTCAACCGACATTGAGCAGGCAGGTAAGCGCATTAGAGAAAGAACTCCAAGTTGTTTTATTCGAGCGCGTAGGAAAAGGACTCGCTTTGACACCGAGTGGTCTTGAACTACTCACATGTGTCAGAGATATGGGAAATGCAGCCTCTTTTTTATCACTTGTTGCCTCAGGCAAAGCTGAATCATTGGAAGGCATCGTTTGCGTCAGTGCTTCAGATATTATGGCAGTTTATGAGTTACCTCGCATAATTGCTAGATTGAGAAAAGAGGAACCTAAAATTACCATTGAAGTTATTGCATCGAACTCCAGTAGTGATTTAAAAAGAAGAGAAGCTGATATTGCATTAAGGTCTTATCGACCAACGCAGCCCGATTTAATTGCAAAGAAAGTCAGAGACGATAATTTTTACCTTTATGCGACAACTCGTTATCTTGAATCGATAGGGAGTCCAAAGACGATAAGTGATTTTAATCGTGCGGATTATGTGGGAACACCTGATCCAAAAAACATTATTTCTATGTTAAATCACCGGGGTATGTCTGTTTCGTTAGCTAATTTTACGACTATGACAAGTAACCACGCGGTGTATTGGGAATTGGTTAAACAAGGGGCTGGTATTGGGTTTATTCAAGAACAGTTAGGAGAAACAGAAGCGGCGGTTGAGAAAGTTTTGCCTGCACTAGGTGCATTCTCAACCGAGTTATGGCTTGTAACTCACCGAGAGCTCAGAACTAATAGGCGAATTCGACGCGTTTTTGATTTTATAAACAAAGAATTAGCAACTACATAAATCAATTTCTTTAATTAAATGCTTTGTTAGTTGCTCTGATTGAATTAATGGGACTTAATATGCGTATCCACTGACTTACTCACTTATCACTGCTATGGCTGTTACTTGCTACCCCTATATCGGTTTTAATTTGTAAACGCTTAACGATCACCTTATATGTCAAAGACAGATCATTGAATGCGTATAGCACACGCAAATTAAATGGGTTACGAACGAAGAAAAATCAGGGTTAACCGTCAATATATTAAGGTTAACACCTTGACCTTGAGCCATTTCAGATTATTTTAATCGCGTTTGTCGTGTGAATTATCGTTTGAATTGGTTATAGGCAGTGGCCGTTTATTTACGCATATAACGCGTAAGCCAATAGTCGATACTCGCATAACTTCCAGCACCATTAAAAAACAATACCAATAGCATAATAAAGTACGTGGCAGCAAACTCAATGCCATTTTTTAACACAGTCAGGTGTCCCGCTTCTGATAACCACGCATAATTTCCGTGTTCTTGTAAAATTTCAATAGCCCTATTTTTACGAATACCGGCTTCAGTAATGAGATCACTTCGCCATTCCCAGGGCACGGTTAATTCTGCTTCTGGTAAAACATGCCAACCAAACTGCCAGTGAGCGCTAATTGCAGCTACGACCATTATAACCATGAGCGGGATTGAGATTAAGCGTACAGCGAAACCAAACAATAATATAATACCGCCGCCAAACTCTGTTAGCGCAGCCAGCCAGGCCATTAATTCTGGCGCGGGAATACTTAAGCTATCGAACCAATAGATTACATTATCAATGTTATTTAACTTGTTGTATCCTGCGAGTATAAAGATAGGCGCTAAATAAACACGCAGTAATAGCGGACCAATAAAGTCGACTCTACCTAATTGTTTGATGACATGTTGATAAGTCATATAGATTTGATTCATGACCACTCCTTAAGCTATCTCTAACTGGTTGAACGGAAATTTTTTACTCGAGAAGCGAGATTGTAAATCGTCAAAGCCACCGATATGCGTGTTACCAATAAAAATTTGCGGCACCGTTCTACGGTCACTTTTTTTAACCATTGCGGCGAAGGCTACGGGGTCATTCGTTACGTCAATGGCGTTATATTCAAACCCTTGCTGCGTTAATAGTTGCTTAGCTGCTTTGCAATAAGGACAGTAATCTTTATGGTAGATAGTTACTTTATTCATACGAAGTTTTCTTACTCTGTTTAACGTAAATTAAGTATACTGTTTGGTAATTCAATCCTTTGTATTCCTAAAGCCTGAAACTATGTCAGAAAGTCCTAATATTTATTTGAGCGATCCTGATCCGCTGAGTGTTTTGCTTACACGCTTAGATTTAAAAGCAGAGGTGTACGTCAATGGTGATTTTTGCGGCGCTTGGGCGATTGATACAGGTGGCAGTAAGCGTATTCCATTTCATTTAGTTGGTTCAGGTAGCGCTTGGCTGCATTTTGATGGAAAAGACGCTCAGCAGTTAAACGCACATGATTTAGTGGTATTTCCTAATGATGCCCACCACATTATATCAAATTCAAAAGCAAAGCCTGCCCTCGAACTCGTTAATACACCAATGAGCAATGATGGCGATATTACTAATATGGTGTGTGGATTTTTTGAATTTCGAAACCCACTGTTGTTTCCAATATTAGCTGCTTTACCTCAAGTAGTTGTTATAAAAACTGGAGAAAAGCAGGATGAGAATAGAATTGCGTTTTTAATAAAGCAGATGTTAAATGAGTTAAAATATGAACGGCCCGGTTTCTATACAGCGATTGATCAAATGGCTTTTTTGATTTTTATCGAAGTGGTGCGCCAGCAAGTCGAAGTTGGGGATTTAAGCAAAGGTGTATTGAGCGCCTTATTTGATCCAAGGTTAGGTAAAGCGTTAAATGCGATCCATCAGCGGCCTGAGTCAGCTTGGACATTGGAGGGGTTAGCACAAGAAGCATTTATGAGTCGTTCGACCTTTGCGGATGTGTTCAGTAAAACAGTAGGCTTAACACCCATGAAATATTTAACACAGTGGCGGATGAGCCAGGCGAGACACCTTTTAAAAACGACACAATTATCAGTTGCGCACATTGCTCAGAAAAGTGGTTATGATTCTGAAGCGGCCTTTCGAAAAGCTTACCGGAATACGTTAGGAGAACCTCCAGGCGTTGTTCGAGCACATTAACTTTAGTAACAATGTTAACCGTGGCGCGCATTGCCGATAAAACCAAAGAGCAAAACGCCGTCGGATAGACGGCGCGCTATTGAAGTTGGTTATAGTTTGTTTGCTGGCACTTTTTCAACAGTTGGCCATTGTTGGTTCGCTTGTGATATGTGCTTGGGAACATCTTTTTTCCATGCTTTGTAAACACTCAGGTTTTTGTTTACAAATAACTTACCGTCAACGATTTCAAACGCTTTGCCATCGATTTCAAACTTTTTACCAAAAGTCATACCATAAGCACAAAACCCGCCATACTGTGGTGCGTATTTTGATGGGTTGGCTTTAAAAATATCACGGTTTTTTGCACTACTAAAACGATAAATTGCATCATTGTGAACGGCAGTAAACTTAGCAGAGCCTTCGACTGGCTTATTATCGGTAAAGTAGGCAACAGCATCATGTCCGGCAAGGATGACACCATTGGCATCTGTATCGGTATCAGAACCTGCACTCGCAAAAGCGCTGACACTCAGAGCCAGAATAGCAATAAGGTTTTTGAAAGGGGTTTTAAAAAATGTTGAGAATGACATGGTGTCTTCCTTTTGGGTTATTGTTAAGTACAGGGCTAGTTTAGAGAAAATGGTGTTTAGGGGATATGTTCAAAAGTCAGGTTGTTGTGTCTAAAAGTCCGTAGATCCATTAAGAAATGAGTGAGACCCAGCATGTATAGTTATGTGGATATAACCGATGTTAAATACGTGATATGCAGTGGAGCAATGAAGTCGTAAATAGGCTGTCAGTCAGAGTGGGCATTAGCTCGCAAGTTACCATTGGCATAGTTTGTGAGCTTCTTTGTTGTATTACTGGCGTACCATCAATTTTAACTCTATGCGTATCAATAATTAGTGCGAGTGAGTTGAAAGCGTAATAATGAACTGCTCATTATGCTCTGTCAGGTGAAAGCCGATATTAAAGCGTTGCGCTAGCTTTGTGACTAAAGTTAACCCAATACCAAAATGTTCATTGGCTTGAACGACATTTTCTTTGGGTATTGCGTTTAAAAATTGTATCTTCGTTTGGTCAATTAATATTGACCAGTGTCGTTGTTCTAGTTCCGCAGATGCGTGGTGAACGACATTATTGAATAAATTAAATACGAGTAATTCAAGCACTTCTTCTGGCATGGCGATTGGGCAAGGGTGTTTCACTTCTATGTTTGTTTTTACTTGATGGACAGCCATCAAATCTTGCATGCTGTTGATTGTCTTTCGTATGATGGCAGCTGCATCAATGTGACAATCATAGGTGTGCTGTGACGTGAGCCATAAAAGGGCGTTGCTTAGTCTTTGCATTCGTTGAACTGATTTTCCTAATCGTTTAAAAGCGGGTACTGAGACTATTTCATTCTGAGTATGTGCTAATAACTCTATAGAGTTTTGCATAACTTGCAGGGGGGTGCGTAATTCGTGTGCCATACCTTGATTGAAGCTTTCTTGCTGTGCTAGAAGTGCCGCTTTTTGATGTAATGCACGATGCAATTCTTCGGCTATCTCCCTCACATCTACTTCTTGAATATTGTTAAACGTTTTGCGCTCCAATGGATAAGTGCTGGATTTTTTTAAAAACATCTCACGCAGTTGATGAAATGGTTTCAATGCATGCTTAGCTGTCAGGTGCGCTACCCAGTAGGTGAGTAATGCACTGGGAATTAAAAGCACGCATAATATTAGGAAAATATCATCTAAGGCACGTTGTATTATGGCCGCTTCTGTTGTGTCGTATAGTAAAGTACCTTGCTCGGTTACCAAATAGTGATAGTGGTGGTTACCGACATTAAACTCTCCGCGTTCTTGGTTACTATCTAATTCAAGGTAACGTAGCTTTTGCAGCAAATCAGGCTCTAGAGTTTTATGGGTTTGTATTAAGGTCATGTTGTTAGGTGTTGGGCCGCCATTTTTTATTTGCTCGTGTGCTTGCTTTAGCCTGTCATTTAATAATATATCTTCAAAGGCATACGAGATCAGCAAGATGGCGCCAGTAAAAAGCATCACGATTGAAAAGCTAAGCAGTGATAAAACTCTGACGAGTCTACTTGATAAACTTGGCGCTTCAGTCAGTTTTAGATTAAGTATCATAATAGATAAAGCCTACTTTTCTTGGTCGTCGAGTTGAAACTTATAACCGACACCGCGAATGGTGGTAATAAACTCTTGGCCAAATGTGGTCTTCAGTTGTTTTCTTAACTTGTATACATGTGCCCTGAGCGGATCACTGTCTGGTGTATCCTCATTCCATAAAAATCTATGAATATGCTCGGTTTTCACGGTATTGGGTGCCTTTTGCAATAAGAGTTTTAGTAACTCAAAACCAACCCGATGCAATTGCGTGGAGGTATTGTTAAACGACATAGTCATATCATCGCAGTTCAAGGTAACATCATTTAAGTTAATTTCATTCTTTGAGCTACTATTATTAGATACCTTTGCTAAACATACGGTAATTCTTGCTGACAGCTCGGCAAGGGAAAATGGTTTCGCTAAATAATCCCAAGCACCGCTATCAAATCCAGCTAAGATATCTTTTTCAGTATTTCTAGCTGACATAATGACCACAGGAATTGACGTGAGTTGCGTGGTTAGCAGTGTACGACATACATCTAACCCATCGACAAATGGCAGATTTAGATCGAGCAAAATCAAATCGTAACTATTGGTGGCAATAAAGGTTAATGCTTGTTTGCCGTTATAAGCAAAATCAAGTACGTGTTGGTGTTCAAGGAACTCAGCTATGCCACGTGAAATATCAATGTCGTCTTCTACACACAGTATGTTAGCCATCGTTTTCCCTTTTAAATGCGTTATTCTCAATAAACAGGAGTGTGTTAGTAGGCGAGTAGGTTTCACCTAACTCACCTTGTTTAGCGGCTAATTATTAATTAGTTGGTATACCTGTGGGATCAACCACTTTTCAAGACCAACCCAACCATCTTCAACTTGCATCATAGCAACGACTTCTAGCTCAGATTGCGGATCGCCCCAAAATATGGTGCCACCCATCCCGCCCCAGAAAAAAGTGCCTTGTTTTCGGGTATCTCCAGTCACTTCTTTAATGCCAATACCATAGCCAAAGCCTGTGCCGTTATATACGCGTGGCATAAAGTGAGTATCTAAGCCTTTGGTGTGCGAGCTCAGCATTTTGTCGATTAATTCTTCTGACAATAATTGTGCGTTATTGTGCTTACCTCGATTAAGTAACATACTAACAAACTGACTATAGTCTGTCGCAGTAGAAATTAGGCCTCCACCGCCTGATAACAGGGTTGGTTTCTCTAGAAATTTACTGTCACTGCCTTTTTCAACAAACAAGATTTTTTCTTTGTTAAAGATATAAGCTTGTTCAAATGTCCCAGCGTCATATTCATACATATCAACTAATCGCTCAGCTTGTTCTGTTGGCACGCTGAAATGTGTGTCTTTCATATTGAGCGGTGTGAATATATTACGAGATAAGTAAGTGTCTAATGGCATGGCAGCGACTTTCTCAATGATGGCACCTTGAATGTCACTGGCTATGCTATATTCAAATTTTTCACCCGGAGCGAACTTTAAATCGATACCAGATAAGTCATTAACAAGGTCCTCTAAGGTATTATTTCGACTGAGTGGGTTCGCAAGTAAATATCTTATATCGACCCAGTTTTTAATGCCCCCGCCATAGCCAAACCCCGCGGTGTGTGAGAGCAACTGATGAATGGTCACCACCTGTTTTACACCATCAACTTCAAATGGTTGGAATTTAGGCAAATATGTTCGAATGTCGTCTTCTAGCGATATTTTTCCGCTATCAACAAGTTGTAATAACGCAAATGCAGTAATCGGTTTACTCATTGAATAAATTCTAAATAATGCATCTTTGGTAATAGGCTTGTCGTTATCCACATTTACTTTTCCATGTGCGGAGTAGTGAATAATTTCACCTCGATGTTTTATTTTTAATACTAAACCCGGCAAATCATATTTATTGAGTAATGCGTCTATATTTTGATTGAGAGCTTGGGTCTTGGTTGCAACAATCAACGCTTGTTCTACAGGTTCACTGTAGGCAGCGACGACAGCAGGTTGAATTAACAGATTCATACCAATCGAGCATAAAGCGAATATAACTTTTCGTTTTATATTGTTCATTTTGATCCCTTAGTTATTAGGTCTACGTTGTTTCGATGAAAGTAATATAAGCGAGTCAATGTAAAACCAATGTAAACTCAGAGGAATGTTGGATGAATATTGCTGTTTAATGATGCCTTCACCTTAGCGCTCAGTGTGCTTATCTCTATTTAAACGCCGTTTTTATTTATGACAAATTGCGTGTCGCACAGTAAGGTGGCCAAATTCAATGTATCACTACAATACGATGATAGTGAATCAACCGAATACTAAGTGCGTATTAACAGCAATAGGTAAGTTGTGAGGTATTACACAATCAATTGATTTGTCACGTTGGTTGAGTTAGTTGTTGGGCCCACTTTCCCTGTGTGTACTTGAAATGGCAAGGCTGTAATTAGATGAATACGAGTTACCCGTGCTCCACGATGGGGAGTGTGACAGTGAACTCGCTGCCTTTCCCTATTTCACTGCTGACACTTAAATCACCCCCATGGACCAAAGCAATGCGCTTGCATAAAAACAGCCCTAACCCAACACCCTGGCTGTTTCGGTTATCGACCCCTGTCGCTTGTGAAAAAGGGTCAAATATTTTCGGAAGAAACTCAGCTTCTATGCCGGAACCAAAGTCTCGAACGCGA
The DNA here is from genome assembly GCF_018100885.1 of Pseudoalteromonas sp. MMG013. Taxonomy (NCBI): domain Bacteria; kingdom Pseudomonadati; phylum Pseudomonadota; class Gammaproteobacteria; order Alteromonadales; family Pseudoalteromonadaceae; genus Pseudoalteromonas; species Pseudoalteromonas sp. MMG013. The sequence continues at coordinate 10,944 of NZ_JAGJEE010000019.1, forward strand.
ATAAATAACTCCGTGCTTTCTTTCGAACAGGTTAGGATCACTGGACTCGAACTGTGCGAATGCGTGAGGGCATTCTCGATGAGATTACGAATCAAGAATTTAAAGCGCCCGAAATCAATATCTATGGCTATTTCTGGAATTGTACCTTCAACCCTTAATGCGGGATTGTTATCGAAACTATCGAGTATGCCAGTGAGGACATTTGGGAGAAAGTAAGTTTCAAGATTCACTAGTTTGTGAGAGTCTTTCAGGCGTTCACTTTCTAATAACTGTTCGACAATCTCATCCATCTTGTTAATTTCACTATTTAACTTCGATACGGTTTCGTTATGAGTGAGTAGGGCTAGTAGCACTTTCATTCTGGCCATAGGAGATCTCAACTCATGACTGACGGAAAGCAGTAGCTCATTTTTGGAGGAAAATAACTGTTCTAAACTTTCCGCCATGGCGTTTAGGCCTTGGGTTAAATTACTTAGGTCATTTTTTGGGTGCTTTTCAATTCGAAACTTAAAGTTGCCTTGGCTTATTTGTATTGCGCTATTGATAGCGGTGTTTATGGGCTTTAACTGACTATTAAGCACTTTATAGCTGATCAGTAGCACACATAATGCTGCGAACCAGGGCCACAGCGTTAACCCGTTGGAATAGACAATCAAATTTGCTATTTGAGACGTAACGACAATCGTGGTGTTATTCGATATGGTATACACGAAATATTTAGCGCCGACTTTGGTAAAATAGATCTTTCCAAGTGGTGTAGCGTTTTCTTGTAATACGGTTATGGTTGGCAGCTTGCCCCCCGTGTTCCAGTGTTGTGTGCCGCGCGTTATATGTATTTCAACACGGTTTTTTTTAGCTTCTACTTTGAGCTTTTTAATATCAATGGGTCCTGTGACAAGTTTGGCCATTATTTCGTATAGCGCCTCATGCCGATCATAGACTATTTTCTTAGCTTCTTTTTCTGACAGAGAAAAGCTCCCTATCAGAATGAATACCACCAATAGAATTGTTGTCACTGTGAATAGCAAAAAAAATCGGCCATACAAGTTTAAATGAGGTAGCTTCATAGCGGTGTGCCAATAAATGTGTAGCCAATACCTCTTATCGTCTTCACAAACCTAGGCGTTGATGGAGAGTCGTGTAACTTTTGTCTTAATCTACTTAATAATATATCGACTGAGCGTCCAAATAGGTCGATTTCAACCCCTTTTAAAGCGCCTATAATTTGCTCTCTATTGAACACTTTGCCAGGATGGGTGGCTAGCGTGTAGAGTAAATGATACTCCATACCCGACAGTTTTACTTCGCTGCCGTCGACTTTGACGAGTTGTTGTTTAGGGACGATTTCTAATCCAATAAATGTTATTAGTTCAGTGGGCTCAAACTGCTTGGTATTATTATCTACACTTCTGCGCAGTAACGCGTGTACTCGAACCAATAACTCTAATGGTTCGAATGGTTTAGGCAAATAATCGTCGACACCAATTTCGAAACCTTGGATCTTATCTTCTAACCGACCTCGCGCTGTGAGCATAATTATAGGCAAGCTATGGGTTGCTCTAATCTTTTTACACAAAGTGAAACCATCAATTTTGGGCATCATCACGTCTAATAACAATAACGCGGGAGATTCAGTTTCTAACAAGTCTAATCCATGCGATGGATCATTGGCATAAATTAACTCAATTTGGTGCTGATGGAAAAAAATAGATAAGCTTTCAGTTAAGCACGCGTCGTCATCAATCATTAGTAACTTTTTCATAGCAAATAACTTGGTAATTTGTTGAGTACCATACTCCCTGATTGGCTGCCTAAAAACAATTCTACAGATGTCATTGTTACACTATGTTACCCAATGCTGATATAGAAACGGGTAAGATTTCTCTAAGTTAATTTTACGGAGTGAATCTATGTCATCAATCTATTACCCCAATCACAAGGTTGCGGCAAAAACGATTGCGGGGTTGATGCTGTTGCAAATGGCGTTGGGGTTACTGCTAAATTTTTACTTTTTAACGCCCATTCTTACTTTCGATGATTCGGCCTCTATAGAGGAGATCACAGTCATTTTGGGATGTGCCACGCTCGTTGCTTTGCTGATCAGCGCAATGAATTTAGTGTTCGGGCTGCTCTTACCAAAAAGTCGTATCAAGGAATATGAAGGAACATTTATCTCCCTTATCGTATTAGCTGCGGTAGGAATAGCCTTATGCGCATATGAATATGCAAAACTAGCCGAGTATGTCTCCTTTTTATCCTCTTTTTCTGTCCACGAGTCTAATACGAGTTTCATGAAAAAAATGTTAGCCGTGGGGAGAAACGAAGCCCATTTTTTTTCTATTTTTATGTCAAGTTGTAGTCTAGCTGCGTTCTATATTTTACTGATCCGTGCTGAGCTAATCGCGAAATGGATTGCTTACCTCGCGCTCGCATCGTGTGTATTACAACTGATTGCGGTTGGACATACTTTTTTTCAAGCACCGATCCCAAGCTTAGCTCAGCTACCGCTGGCACTGTCACAATTATTGGTCCCCATTTATCTGTTAGCCGCTGGATTTTTAACATCACTCGGCGCACGTACAGATAACCTTCAATCAAATAGCTAGGAGAAAACTTATGTTTTTATCAGTAATGACGTTACACATTTTGTCAGGCGCGATGGCTTTACTTGCCGGTTACGCCGTCATTCTTTTCCCTAAAGGAGAAAGCAGTCACAAGTACTTGGGAAGAGCATATGTCGGCGCAATACTAACACTTGGTATAACAGGTACTTACATTGCTATATTACGAGATGTTCCGATATCTATCATGAATGGCTTGGTGCTATGTTACTTTGTATTGTCGGCGTTAAATACAATCTGGCAGCCTGTAAATCGCATCAATGTATTCGATAAAGCACTTTTTGTTTTCGCCTTATTGTTAACGGTGGGTTTTATTTGGTATTCATATCAAACAACCCAAGTTGACGATGGAAAATTGGGGGGCTTTGGTATTGAAGCATACTTGGCTTTTGGTAGCGTCGTGGCATTTTGCACTGTGGCTGATTATCATTATATCAAGTTGGGAGGATTAAGAGGCCGCCGCAAGCTGGTTAGGCACTTATGGCGTATGTTCTTTCCTCTTTTTATGTCAACTGCCGCTTTCTTCCTTGGACAAGCTAGGCATTTACCTGAAGCGTTGCAAAGCATAGAGTTTATTTTACTCCCTGTTGTATTCGTTATATTGTCAGCGATTTACTGGGTAATAAAAGTAATGGCTAGGAAGCGCAGCCAAGCCATTTCATGGTCTCAGTTTGATAAGGAGTAAATGAATTTGCCTTTAGAAGCAGCTTTAGAGGCCGCTTTTTCTCAAGGCTACTTGCCACTTATTCATCTTTAAGCGCATATAAACATACAGGGAAGTAAGAACGATGTATACGTTTGCTGGTGGGGCTGGCATCACGAAAATGTAAAATTAATCTTTGGCGTACAGCGACGTTGAGCAGGCGGGTCCATGGCAAGTTTAGTGCGGATAAAGCGTGGGTTAATATCCTGATTTACTCGGGGTACGTGAACCATAGTCGCTAAAAATGGGTTTGATTTCCTTCAAATATTTACGGCCTACGGGGACATGAACTTGATTGAATACCAAATCGTAATCAGCAGAAGTTCTTCGGTGAAGATGAAAGCCAGTGTTCAAGCTGATAAGGTAAGATTTATGACAACGGGCCAGCTTTGTTATGGCAATTGAATTTTCGATGGCCTGAATATTGGTATCAACTAACATTTCTTGTATACCATCCGCGTTTTGATAAAAAACGGTCGAATAGTTACCAGCGGCTTTTATGTATAAAGTGTGCTCTAGCACAGATACGACTTTGGCAATGTGAGGGCATAGAGAGTTATTCGATTCAGTGATACTTAGCTGCTTTTCTTTGTCTGCTAATTGCTGCTCTGTTGCTGCTAATTTGTATTGTAGGTTTTTCCTGTGTGTTTGTTCATCCGAAATATGACTCAATGATTGTCTATACCAATACATTAACGCTGTGGTTAATAAGGTCATATCAAGCACTGAGCCTATTTTTATCAGTGTCCATTTTACTTGATAGTCTATTAAAGAGGTCATAGATAAACCTGAGATAATACTGCAGAGAAAAAGTACACACAGTGCAGAGATATAAAATAGACTGTGCTTATGCTCGCTCTTATAAGATAAAACAGCAGCGGTGAGTGACGTGGTGAGAATAATAAAACAAACGAGCAGTGCACAGCCATAGATAATTTGGTAAAGCGTTGGTTCGGCGCTATTAAATGACAAGCAGTAAGAAAGCCAGATAATTGAAAGTATTAACTGACAGCGTTTAAGTATGCAGCCAAGCTGGGGTTGTTGCTTGTTAAGTTTCAGGTAGTCATAACTAAAAAGGGCAAACGAAATAAAGAAAAGCAAGCCCAATGAATTGGCTGTAAAAAATGGCTGATGCGTAAAGTCCGGCATCAAATACGTTAGCCACCCTTCACCGGCAGCAATCCATAAAGAGATAGAGGCTAATAAAGTGGCATACTTTAGAAAAATTGCATGACGAAATAGTAAGTAGCTAATCAAGCTTAACGTAAAGATCAGCGCCGCAAAGCCAAAATAAAGGCCATCTTGAATTGACGTCAATTTAATATAGTCGGTAAATTCCTGAGTATTTAAAATTTGGATGTCACCTCTTAAATAACGACCAGAGACTAAAATAAACAGTGGTTCAGTAGATGCGTTCTTGGGTATGGCAATGCTGAGTATTTTTGCATCTTTAGTGGATGACTTCATAGGCTCAGTATACGGTGTTGCATTGATCTGATAACTTAAACTGGCTTGCGTAAAAATATTGTTTTTGGATAGAACAATCTTCAATTCTTCACTCGCACCAGTGAGTTCTGTGCGGCGGGGCATAATTTTAATGACTCCATGCTGGTGGGAGCCGAGGTTAAATGTGCCGGCATTAGATTTATGCCAGGGGATATCTGCATTTAATAGATAGTCAGTGTTTTTATGGTGACTGAAATACGTGAAAATAGTGAATCGACTTTTCGAGTCTTTTACTCCTTCCTCAGACAAGTTGGTTGAACTGAGTAAAGAAAAAGCCAATACAACGACAGCTGCTATCAAAATCAGTAAAACAGCATACTTGGGTGAGGTGAACTTTATACTGTTTATCAATTTATAAATAGACCATTAATTATTATTATTTAACTTAATCAATTGGTTAAGTGTATCTTGTTGCATGTTGTATACGGTTGGTAAATAACCTTGAATGACACCTCAAATACAACCGCTGTATAAGTTAATCTAAACATAATTAGCATAAAAATTAAATGGAAAATGGTGTATGAAATGCAGGAATTGTTGTCAGATGCTGATGGTTATCAGTGTGTTGTTATTTACCATTGGGTGCAATAATAGTGGCAAGTACAAAACAATCGAAACGGGTGTGCAAACGAGTCTAGCGGCAACACTCGATGCAGTGCTAGAGGCCAACCTCAATGCGGATGGGCCCGGTTTGATTGTTTCTGTATGGCAAAATGATAAAAACCTTTATACAGGAATGAAGGGTGTTGCACGTCCAATGCAGCCAATTACCGAAAATACGCAGTTTCGTTTAGCGTCCGTGAGTAAAACGTTTACCGCGGTGGCAATTCTGAAGCTTTACGAGCAAGGCCTTTTGGGGCTACACGATTCAATTGTTGATTATTTGCCTGAGCTAGATTCATCTTGGCAAGAGATCAGCATTCATCATTTACTTACTCATCAGTCAGGCATACCCGATATATTTAATGACTTAAATGCCCATGAAGTTATTAATAATGACATTACCAATCCAAAAATATTACAGTACTTCATAGAAAACCATCAACTTGAATTTGGGTCTGGACGTAAAGAAGAGTACAGCAATACGGGGTATGTTCTGTTAGCTGAAATAATTACAAAGGTAGCAAATATGCCATTTCCGAAATTTATGGACCTTGAAATATTTACCCCACTTAATATGAAAGACACATATATACTTGATGAAGACGTGGATATAACCGAACGCACAGCGATGAATCATGCACAGCATCATCAAATTTATGGACGTAATGTGTTTGCTGTAGGCTCATCTTCGCAGGTGAGCTCAATGCATGATATGGAGCGCTTTATGTATGCCCTTATGGCAGGGAAAATACTACAAGCTGACACAATGCGTTTAATGTTGAAAGCGCACATCAGTAAGGCCGATTCCTCGTTGAATGGCACCGGTTACGGGATCTTTTATTTCAGTGTCGATGGTAAAACAGCATATGGTCATAGCGGAAAACATGATGGATTCAGAACGATATATGCAATAAACAGAGATAAAAATGCTTTTATTATCATGCTGGGTAATGGTGGCGATTATATGCCTGACTTTACCTATATAGTGGACTTGGCGGGTGAGTTTTTAGAGTAAAACGGTTAAGTGTCTAGCAAAAGGCACGGACGTTTGTCTTTGAAAAACTTGTTACCAAATAGATACGCTTAACAAGGGGCTTTCATACTCAGTACTTTCCATCGCTTAATGTGCATAGGTGAAACCGTGGTATCTTGAGTCAAAAACCCTTCTTGTAACTCTACTTTTGCTACTTGTATCAGGTGATAAAGCGATATAGATAAACAGTACACTTGAAGAAACAGTACTCTTGAAGAAACAGTACAAAAAACTGCGTAGCATATTCATCAAATATTTAAATGAATGAAACGTCGAGCAGAGAAAATGGTTAGTAGGTCGAACGTATTCCTTAGCTGATATAGCATAGATTCCGTAATATTTATTGCCTAGCGCTATCAAGGTTTCTATTACCGCAATACCATTATGTAACAGCTTGGGCTGATATGATTAAAATTCGCCCAGCATACAAGAGGCTATTGAAAATTGGCAACCAAGTGAATCTATGTGGCTATTGAAGCAGGTAATGCGCGTTTGATCTACTGCTAAGACTTGTTATTTTATCGCATAACGAGGAAGGTGAAAGGGGCATTGAATGTGATTTATAAAACGCATGCTAACCTTAACATCGGTAATGATCGTGTGTACATTTGTGAGCGTGAGTTCATCACCCCGATGTAAATTTCATTGACAGAAATACCACTAAAGTGGCAATAGGTGCTTCACATTAATAATCATTGCTCTAATATATAACCAAACTCATAATGAAGTACGGCCATATATTTTCTGCTATTATGAAAAATCAATTATCCATTCGCTCTTATAGCACAAAGCCTGCACGGCATTCACATCACTTTAATCAATTAGTTTTACCTATACGTGGTGTGATAAATATATGCGTTGGTGATTTCAACGGTAAAGTTGCACCGAGTGAATGTGTTGTCGTGAAAGCGAATGAAGTACACATGTTCACTGCGCAGACTGAAGCTAGATTTGTCGTGGTAGACATGGAAAATCTACCACCGAATATTCTATCTTCTCATTGTATTGTTTTTATGATTAATACATCTCTTAGAAGCTACTTAACTTTTATTGAAAATCAGCTCGAAAACAAAGTGAATGTCCAATTAGAGCAGGCGATGTTTGACATGTTTGGTTTATTGCTAGCAGAGCAACCTTTATTGCCAAAAGTTGATACACGCCTAGGTATGGCTATATCCGTTATAGAGCAAAATATTGACAAACAACTGTCAATTAAATGCTTGGCTGAATCCGCTTGTTTGAGTGAAACACAGTTTAAGAAGCTATTTAAACAACAAATGGGGATGACAGTGATGACCTTTATAACAAAAAGGCGGATGGAAAAAGCAGAAGCTTTACTGACGCATACGGATTATCCGTTACAAATTATTGGTGAAAAAGTAGGTTACAAAGCACTTTCAGCCTTTAGCCGAAAGTTTTCACAATACTTTGGCTTATCTCCAACTCGGTTCAAAAAGTAAACTTAGTCTGAATGGTCAACAATAGCGTCTTAATTGTTAAAAACACACTGTATTACTCGCGTACTATTTCTGTATTGAAGTTATCTAAACAGGTTTCACTATGGAAAATCATCACGGCAATGTTAAAGGGGTTATTGCAATTGTTATGGCCAGTTTTTTATGGGGAACAACTGGCACTGTCGCAAGTTATTCTCATGATGTAAACGCTTTAGCCATTGGTGCATTCTCTATGGGAGTAGGGGGAGTGTTACTTGTCATTATGGCATGGAAAAAATTAGTTATTGATTATAAGCGCATGTTTAAACGGCCTAAAGTATTATTTTTAGGGGTTAGTTCTGTGGTTACTTATCCGTTATCATTTTATTCCTCAATGCAGTTATCTGGTGTTGTTATTGGCACGGTCATATCTATTGCTATGGCGCCGTTTTTTACCGCAATCCTTGAACGTCTAATAAGTCATAAAAAGATATCACTGCAATGGGGCGTGAGCTTTGTCATTGGTGCGATAGGGATTGCTTTTTTGACGTTTGGCAAAGAGCAAAGTAGTGGTACTGCTTACAACATGTATCAACAGAGCATGGGGGTTTTTTTGGGGGGTATTGCCGGATTGTGTTATGCCGGTTATTCATGGGCTGCGAAGCGCTTAATTGAAAGTGGCGTTCATTCTCAATCATCCATGTCTGGGCTGTTCGGGTGTGCTGCTTTATTGTTGCTCCCGTCGTTATGGTTTACAGGAGGTAACTTATTTTCAAGCCCAACGAATGTGTTGGTATCTTTGTATACTGCCGTGATCCCAATGTTTTTAGGGTACTTGTTATTTGGATTTGGCTTGGGTTTTGTAGATGCAAGTAAAGCGACACTCATAACCCTTATTGAACCTTTAGTTGCAACTGTTTTCGCTGTTTTGATCATTGGCGAAAAGCTTAAGGTCATTGGGTGGGGAGGTATTTCTTTAGTATCATTGTGTTTAGTGATCCAAACCATTCAGCCGCAAAGTAAGTTATTTTATATGCTTAGCCCACTAAGGTTAAAAAAGAGCATGTGACCTTGGTTTCATCTAAAATTCAGCGACCGTTTTAGAGTTAATGCGGTCAAACATTATTTCGTCTTATTTTTAATTCTTCAATAGGACAAAAACCAAAAATAGGTTTACGGGCAATCTTTTGACATGTGCAGCGCTTATGAGTGAATTACATCGTTTAAAGCACCCATAAGCCCCAACCAGATTGAAGGCCATCAACATAACCTAGTAACTTACTATTTTTATCTGACAGTAAGTGGGATAGGTAACAAAGCTTGCAAGCGACTCTAAAGTCTGTGCTAACGGCTTTATACATGCTTTCTACGTCATCTACTTTTAATGCGATATGACACTTTTTGAATCGTTCAGTCGCCCAAGCGAGAACCATCATTCCATAATATTAAGTTTTTAGACGCTTCAGTGTCGTTATCAAGTTTTTTGCTGGAATAGACAGCATGTTGCAACATAGCAATATTATACCCAACGAGAACTTTTGGTGGCTTTTTGAATAGTGAGTCGCAATGCTTGACTCACAAATTGATAAGTTTTGAAGGCTATTAGTGCCGATAAAACTTACACACCATCTTGAAAAGGTGAGAGTTACCCATTTTATTAAAGACGTTGTATCTTTAATTTAAACAAAAAGAGGTAGCTCTCATGTTGACCCTGTAACTGCCTATGTGCAATTGATTTTTACAGGGCCCCAAGCAAGGTTATAATTTCTTCCCACAAACTGCGAGACTTGATGGCGTTATCTTTGAGCTCTTTTAAAGTTTCTTTAGAATAAAAAACCCCATTTTTGACGACAGCTTCAGGGGATTCAAGTACCGATAAATCCTGTAAAGGGTTTGTTTTGGATAAGATTAAATCTGCATTGTAGTTCTCCATGATACGACCAATATGACTATCTAGTTTGAGTGCTTTAGCGGGGTTAGTGGTCGCAGCAGCTAATACGTCAAAAGTACTTAAGCCTGATTTAAGCATCAATTGCATCTCATTGTGGGTTGCCAAACCATGTGGTGACAGTAATACACCAGAGTCAGAACCAACGAGTAACGTGATCCCTGCATCATGGAAAACTTGGGTAATATGTTGCAAAAACTGTAACGTTTTTTGATTGTGCTCAGCCATTTTTTTTGATGCATTTAGCCAACGCTTTACCTGATTGTGTGATGTTTCCATCGCGATGATATCAGAGGTGTATTCTGTCGGGATCGAATTTAAAAACTGCGCTTTTCCATTACTGAGTTGAGTGAGTTGATAATATATATTCAGGGTGGGAGTGACAGGCACGTTAGTCGCTTTTATGTCTTCAGCAATTGTTGATAAGCGGTTGGGGGCAAACTTGTGATTGAGCGGGCCTTGATAAATATCTTCAACATGTTCAAAAGACTGAAGTCCAATGAGCTTAGAGACAGGCATGTTACCAGAGGCATGAGGGCCATGTTTGGCGATAGGAATATTGTGTATCATGCTTGCTTTAATAAGTGCAGTTAACGCTTTTTCGCTTAAGTTCCCATAGGCTTTGATCAAGTCATAACCTTGTGATTGATACAACTTAACGGCTGCTGTTGCCTGATCAGCAGTATGCACTGTATGGTGTAAATACGCGCTGTCATAGGCTGAGATGATCGGACTACTCACGGTTGCACTGCTGCCAATTAATTCCCCTGCGGCGACCTGATCTCTCCATTTTAATTGATTTGGTACACCATTCATTATACGTACATGAGTGACCCCATGACTGAGTGCTAGCGTCAATGCTGCTTGTTCATACATGTGAACATGCATATCAATAAGACCGGGTGTTATGTACCCACCATCACCTTCGATAACCTTGATGTCTGTTGATATATGTCGCATTGGAGACGGGGCAATTTTTTGGATTTTACCTTCACTAATCAAGATTGACTTATCGAGTCGAACCTTTCTGTTGGCAACATCAATGATATTGATATTGTTTAGAATGAATGGATTTTGTTGCGGTTTGAGCGCAGTGTGTGAGCTGCAATTTATAAGGGTAAATACAGAGATTAAAGTGATAAATAGTTTCATGGTTAACGCCTTCTAAAGATTAAAAGTAAGCTAACAATGATTGTCTTTTCGAGCGTCTAATATCTTGCTTTTAGCCAGCTACAATCCTGATCTTAGACCTTGTTTTGAGACTTGTATTCACTTGGTGTCATGCTTGTGTAGTCTTTAAAGACTTTATTAAACGAGGCTTTAGAGCTAAAACCTGCATCGGTGAATAGTCGGGTGAGTGTGAGGTTGGAGCCTGCATCAAGCGCTTGACAAATATGTTTAATGCGATACTCATTGATGTATTCATTAAATGGTTTGTTGGCGACGGTATTAATTGCACGAGAGATATCTCTTGTTTGTAACCCCGAGAGTTCGCTCACATCAGTTAACGTTAAACGGGGCTTTAGAAACCACTGGTTGATTATGATTAGTTTATCTAATTCAGCAAAGGTTGAAAGGTAATTTTCTGGTGCTGGTTCCTTGCTTATTTTTTCGTTTTTGGCTTGTGCCAATGTAGGTGGTGACTTTTGCTCTATGAGCTTAATTGCTATGATCATGACCGCCAGCAACCAAACACTGTTGTTAATGCCTTGACCGATAATATTCAGTTCATAAGAGATATAAGGCTGGCTATTTAGTCTAATTAAATCAATTAAATTAAACAGTGCCATCACGACAATAACCCAAACTAACCAGTTAAAAGAAAACTCCTCTGAATCAGAGCGTTCTTCATCTAACGTACGTTTATATGTAGTGAGCAGTGTAGCCGTAAAATAGGCGTAGATTAACCGCCAAATAGTCCCTATGGCTATCACAATAGAAACGTGTGAACTAAACAGCAACAGGGGAGCGGCTGGCAATATATGCACCCAATCTCTTTTTGTGAGTTTTTCATTGGTGAGATGTTTAGAGGCTAAATAACCTGCGGGCCCAAAAAGAAGAATGAATATAGGACTGATGATGTAGATATCACGAGTAATTCCTGTTTCTTCTAGAAGATTAACAAGGGTTGCAAAGGCAATGAGTCCAAGGAGTAGAGCAATGCCATCAAAAGTGCCTTTTCGCCATAACAATAGGCTAGCCAAGATAGAAACGCCGACAGTTGCTGCTTGAATTAAATTAACAAAGTTGAGTGAATCCATACAGTCTTTTAAAGTAAAAATTAGGATATTCTACTTAGAGTTTCTCACGTATATTAAAGCACGTAAACGGCTGCTAAGAGGAATATCACTTGGGCGCTGTCACTCACTAACATATGACGAAAATGAATGTTTGGTATAAACCTGCATTGGTTACGTTGTTATTCTAACTTGTATTTAGACTCACACACGTCTTCAATGAGACAACAGCCACATTTAGGTTTACGGACGGTACATACGTAACGGCCATATAAAATAAGCCAGAGGTGTACATCCACTTTGAATTTCGCGGGTACAACTTCCTAAAGCTATTTTCGACTTCAACCAAGTTTTTATCTATGGCAAATATGGCGATTGTGGTAATGCAGTCAATATGAGTGTCTACAGTAATTTCTGTTCAAAAGGTAATCAAAATAGATTTTAAAACGCTGATTGCTATTCCGGCGTTACCAACGATAATATGTTTAATATTTTTACGCACCTCTCCCATTTTTAGCCATCTAAAAGCTTATTTATCGCATAATTTTTGCCTTGCTGTTTTCCATACATACCCTTTGCTATTGCTGCTGTTTCTGATTACTTGTTGATATTAACTTGATACTTAAACAAATTAATAGGGATAATGTTGCCACAATTAAAAAGCTGCTAGTTAATGGAACAATACTACCGTCATACCTATTGCCAATAGCAATACCGATACTGGTGGAAATTAATGTTTGTATTGACGATATGGTTGATGATGCTGTTCCTGCAATATGGCCCAACGGTTTCATAGCTAGCGCATTGAAATTACCAAATAAGATGCCAAAGCAGAAAAATACGATACCAAGGTACGCCAGTGCTGAGTAAAAGCTTGGGTTGCTTTCTATAGATTGCGAATAAGTAAAAAATATACCTGAAGTGATGATTAGTACTGTGAGCGATGAAATACAAAGCTGCTCCATGCTAAATTTCGATAATAGCTTGGCGTTTAATAGCGAAGATAAACCAACAGCCAGAGAAAGTAAGCCAAAGACGAACGCAAATGAATCACCTAGTTGGTACTCTACTTGAAGTAAAGGCTGTGACGTTGCCAAATAGCCAATAAAACTGCCAAAAACTAATGCTGATGCCATCATATAGGCAAATGTCGTTGGTGTGGTAACGGTTTCAACAATACCTTTATAAATTGTTCTTACAGAAAATTGAATTCGCGACTCAAGCTTTAGGGTTTCAGGTATACGGATATACAATAAAAATACGCCTAACAAAGATACAACCATCACGAATACGAAAATTGCTTGCCAGTTTGCGATAAATAGAATCAGTTGGCCGATAGAAGGAGCTAAGGCTGGCACAACAATAAAAATGGCCGAGATTAACGACATAATTTTCGCCATCTCTTGGCCTGCAAATTTATCTCGAATTAGTGCCATTGAAACAACACGACAAGATGCTGCGCCAAATCCTTGTATTAAGCGGCCAAGAAGCATGGTGTTAAAGTCTGTAGCCAGTAGTGATGTAATGCTACCTAGAAGAAATATGAACATACCCAAATAAATTGTCTTTTTTCTACCATATGCATCAGATAGTGGTCCATAAAACATTAAGCCAAAGGCCATACCAATAAAAATGGTTGATAATAATAACTGGGTTTCATGGGTTGCATCAGGTTCAAGCCCTAATCCCACACCAATTAGGGAAAGTGCTGGTAATATAGCGTCAATAGAAAGAGCAACTAATGACATAAGCATGGCCATTATGGCAACAAATTCGACTTTGTTAGTTGGTGTGTGTGTAAATATCATTAGGTACCTCGAATTCAAAATTTACGTTAGAAAATACATATTTGCCTCCTAGACGGTAGCTAGGAGGCAAATATGTATGCGATTAAATGTTAAACGTATTCAGGAGCATCCAACGTTTCACCAGTCATCGAGCCTGTAACGGCAGCAACGTAGGCTTTTGCGGTGTCATCAGCTGATAGGCCACCTTCTGTATCCATGCCCATCATTGCCATAGTTTCTTTAACAAAAATTGGCGATACCGCATTGATACGGACATTATCCAATTCTAAAGCGGCGGCTTTTACATAACTTTCTAAAGCACCATTGGCCATAGCAATAACGGCACTGCCTTGCATAGGCTCGCGAGATAAAATGCCAGAAGTGAAGGTTACTGAACCATTAGCATTTAAGTAATTTTGCCCTAAACGTAGTAAGTTAACTTGTCCCATGACTTTGTTGGTTAACGCCAGCTCATAGTCTGCATCATTAAGCTCAGCCAATGGACCAAAATTTGCCAGACCAGTAGCTGACACAATTGCGTCAACTTTTCCCACGTTATCGAGCATTGTTTGAATAGAAGCTTTATTGCCAAGGTCGACATTAACATCACCACCAGAATAGTTGGCTGTGATCACTTGGTGTTCGTTAGATAATGCTTTTGATACTGCTTGACCAATTGTGCCACTTGCACCGATAAGTAAAATTTTCATTTTTTCTCCAAGATCTAATGTATTTATTAAGCTTGAGGTCACTATATTTAAGTATTGTAATTAGATAAATAACCAAAAAAAGAAATCATTATTCCAATAAAAAGAAAAATAGACTTATTGAAAGCAATAACTACTTTTATCAAAGTGGTTGAAAAAAGAGCTTTACGGCAATCGCAAGGAACTTAAATATTGTGACTTTTGCAATTAGTCGATAAGTTGCGGACTTGGAAAAATACTTCTCATGCCAGCTCTTATATCGAACAACAAGAGCGATGTATCGTACGGATGAAGGAGAGCAATATTAATGATGAACAAAAACGCTTAAAGTATTTGTCTAATTCATCTTAAGTTATAAGAATAACAAGAAATAGGAATGAGCCTTTGTATATAAAGCTGATGAAAGAAGAGTATTTTTTAATTCATTTTATTTGATCAGAACACGTCTCCATCAAATATTTTTTGTGCGACAAATTCAAAAAATGCATGCACTTTTGCACTTCGGCGCATATCAGTATGTGCCAACAGCCAGAGGTCAACATTGAATTTATTATCTGATTCATGAAGCCTTATTAGTTCAGAGTTATTATCGCCCATATAGCAAGGTAATACTGCAATCCCTAGACCTGCATTAACAAGGTCGACCATGCCAAGTAAAGAGCTAGAAACGGTCATCGGGGATTCCTTAGATTTTAGTAAACTAGCAACCACATTCATTGGGGTTTGGCCCAAGCTGTCAATTAGCAGTATCCAACGATGTTGGTCAGGTGAAAGCTTTTTCATTTTTTCTGCATAGTCTTTATGGGTATATACTGCGTAATCAACTTTAGTGATTACGCGGCCAACCCAATGTTCGGGAGGCTTTAAAGTAGGGCGAATTGCTATGTCTGCGTCTCGTTGCATTAGATCCAAATGGCGAGTTCCTGATAATATCTGCAATTCAACGTCAGGGTATTTTTGCTGAAACTCTGCGATAAGTGGTGCAAATAACTGTAGGAGAGAGTCAGTTGTTGTGATTACAAGTTGCCCCTCAAGGCGAGCATCTTGCCCAACAAGTTCACGATGAATACGTATCACCCCTTCATTTAATTGAATTGCTTCTTTGAAGAAGTATTCTCCGGCTGTCGTCATTGCATACCCATGACTTAAGCGTTCAAAGAGTATAACGCCTAGCTTTTGTTCAACACTCTCTATGCGGCGAAAAACAGTTGAGTGATTTACACCCAGTTTACGGGCAGCACCTGATAGGCTGCCAGTCTCGCATACTGCTAGTACGTATGGAATATCATCCCAATTCATTTTCTGTGCATTCATGCAAGGTTTCTTTGCAATTATGTGGCTATCTTTTGCAAAGGTTATCAAACTATACTTCCTTCATCAAATGATTTGCAGTGCTTAGTCGCCAAGTTTACCGAGCATTCAATATTAATTTTCGTGTTACAAAGGTAGAAATTATGAACAAAATACAAAGTGGTTCATTATTAATAGAAAAAACATCGCTCAATATATTTGCGATGTTGACATTACTTTTTTCTTCTACTGTTTTCGCACAATGGGGAAAGGTAGAGTTAACGATTAGAGATGCAGGAAAAGGTTTGTATAGTGCAGTGGACCTTAAGGGGGAATATTCAAGTGGCTTTTGGATAGCCGATGAAGGCGTGGTTGTTTTTGACCCGACAAGCGCAGCATTCTCTGACGTCATGTTCAAAGAAATTCGTATACGAACAGATAAGCCTATTAAGTATGTGATCTATAGCCATAATCACTGGGATCATATCTCAGGGGCTGCTATTTTTGCTAAACATGGCGCACAAATTGTTGCTCATGCTGATGGTATAGAACATCTAATGCCAAATAAGAATGTAACCCCGCCAACATTGACGTGGAGTGGTAAAAAATCAACCTTAACATTAGGAGATCAAAGTATTGAGTTACTATACTTTGGCGCCAATCATGGTCACGGAATGACAGTAACAAGGATCCCTTCGCTTAATGCTGTATTTGTTTCCGATTTAGTTGTTGCCAAACGTGTAGGTTATCTCACTTTACCTGATTTTAAACCAACAGCTTGGATCAACTCTTTGGAGGAAATTAACAAACTAGATTTTGATATTTTATTAACTAGCCATGACTTTGGAGGTGGCAGCGTATTAGGGCGAGACTCGGTAATGGAGCAGCAAAAATACCTTAAGGACCTTATCGCAGCAGTAAATGCTTCTTTTGAGGAAGGAGCGTCTATGGACACTTTAGGTAAGCATGTTAAAAAGCATATGCAGGAATATAAAGACTGGGCAAAGTTTGATGAATGGGTAGAGCTAAACGCTTACCGTATAGTAATGGAAATGGGAATTGGTTACTAAACGCAATACACTAATAACTAGAGTGCAAGCCCAGTTAAAGGTAGCCTAGGGGTAGGGGTTGTGTTCTGGTTATTTCCTAAATTTCTCAGTAGAAATTATAGAGGTTTTGCAATGGAGTTGCTGGTTTTAGGCTCAAAGCAGCGTTTGATTAATCAGTTTTATCTTTAAGCTCAGATAAATCTTCAATGAGACAAGAACCACATTTAGGTTTACGGACGGTACATATGTAACGGCCATATAAAATAAGCCAGAGGTGTACATCCACTTTGAATTTCGCGGGTACAACTTCCTAAAGCTATTTTCGACTTCAATCAAGTTTTTATCTATGGCAAATATGGCGATTGTGGTAATGCAGTCGATATGAGTGTCTACAGTAATTTCTGCCCAAAAAACAATCAAAATAGATTTTAAAACGCTGATTGCTATTGATGGGCGGTAATGAGTGATTCAACGTAGAAAATAAGCTAACTATCTTAAAGTGGAGGAATTGAATCTAAAACTTGTATAGTTTGATTTTAAAGCTGTTGAAACTTTAAGCTAAGGGAAGAAGGGAAATAACGCTCATGATTACACGCTCGATTAACACACGTTTCATAAAGGCACTTGTATATAGATTACTACCTGTATCACAATGATAGTGTCGCCAGTATGGGCAGATGAAACTGTAAGCTTTTTGGATAAGCTCAAAGTACATTACGAAAGTACACGAACGATTACTAAGTTCTCATTGAACTATCATTTCCTTAATAAACAATACCGTTCACTTGATTATTGGGATCATCAAGCACCAAATCGTATATTATCTGTGCGCATGGTTGAAGTTGACCTTGATAAGAAGCACTTTTACGACAACGATATACTTTACACCGCTGGTGGGCAAATACTCGATAGGGCGCAGTTCCAAAACGATACGCATAGTTACTATTACGAAAAAAATGGTAACTATTTGGGCAAACGCTATTTCAATGAAGGCTTGGATAATTTTGATAATTTCATTCACTACAACAATTTAAATGTCGACTTTTTAGCAATAAGGCCTTTACTTGATGAAAGCGATGTAAAAAGTAATATTACTATTTACCAAAATAAATCTGACAACACCATCACGCTTACCCATAAAAATAATCTTGGCCACACGGTCGATTACTATTTTAGTGATAGTAAATTGAATTTGTTAAAGATACATAATAAAACCAGGCAGGCCATCTTTACTTATGGTGACTATCAAACAACGAGAGGGCTAACTTTTGCTCGCTTGGTTAAAAAGTATTATAACGGTGCTAAAGAGCCTGCTTATATAAGTTTTAATGACAAATTTGCAATTATTGATAGGGTAGATGCCAGTAAACTAAAGCTGCCTGAAGGTTACGGCCCAGAAATTCAACCCAGTGATGGTATTTTAGTTGCAACTGAAATAGCGCAAAATCTTTATGTAGTTACCGACTCTGGTGGTTGGCGCAACAGCGTATTAAAAGTAAATGGCGATAAGATTATGGCGTTTGGTGCTGCTGGTTACCCCGAACAAGCAACAAAGACTATTCAGCTGATTGCTGAAAAGTTTCCAGAAAAGGCAATTAGTGCTATTTACGTAACTCATGCACAAGAAGCAGATATTGGTGGTTTAGCAGTATACGCCGAACATGGAATAGAGATATTTGCTGATGAATATAGTATTTCTGCCATTAAAGCCTTTCCAAATTTTGCCAACAGCATTGATACATTTAAATTCCGCATCATTGAAAACGAGCAAAAAATTGATGGCGCACATTTTTATGTGTTAGAAAGTTTGCACGCTAAACGACAAAGTTTCGTTCATTTCGAACAAGAGGGTATTATTTTCCAAGCGGATTTTTTGAATATTGCGTTTGATAATACGATTCCTAACGTAATACCTAGTTACACTCGTACTTTTATCGATTTTATTCGCAGTAAAAAGCTTAAATTCCACCGTATTGTAGGCAATTACCAAAACAATAATATTACTGTTGATGTGGTTAATAAAACGTATGATGCCTCAATGTAAGACTTGGAATTTACAAAGAATGCGGTTTTAAGCTTTTATTTTCGCTTAAAGCCGTCAAGTTATTACTCTGTTTTATCTTTCAACCCACATAAATCTTCAATGAAGTAAGAACCACATTTAGGTTTTCGGGCGGTATAGACATAACGGGCATGTAAAATAAGCCAGTGATGTACATTCACTTTGAATTCGACGGGTACAACTTTCTTAAGTTTTTTTCTACTTCCACCATGTTTTTGACCGTAGCAAATTTAGTGCGATTAGATACGCGGTCAATATAGGTGTCCACCGCTATGGTAGGCCAGTCAAAATTATATGGAAAGTAGATGATGTTCTATTTATATATGACAGCTAGGAGCTCTTATCGAACGCTCAAGTTATCTATATTTTTATCCTCAATATTTCGACCGAGAAACTTATTGAAGATCTATTTTTTGTAAAACGCCTTTATCAATTAGCTGAGTAAGTATTATATGGCACTTTTCTTTGAGGTGCTCTCTTAGGAGTCTCAGCGCAGGGGTTATGGTTTGTCGGCTTGGGCAAATAAGCCATAGCTCAGAAGGCTTTGGCGTGAAATCAGTTAACACAGGTACAATTTTTTCGTTTAGCAAATCATTCGACATATCTAAGCTAGATTTCATTGCTACTCCTTTGCCACTAACACACCAGCGTCTTACCAGTTCAGCGTCATTAGAGCTACGATTACTTTGCATTTTTACTTTGATAGGTTTTCCATGTTCGGCAAACTCCCATACATCGTGAATAATGTCATGTAGTTGATATAGAAGACCATTATGGGATATCAAGTCATTAGGGTGCTTTAATTTGGTATGATTTTTTAGGTATTGTTCGGTTGCGCAAACCACACGAGGTACGTTACATATTTTAAAACCGTAAAGATTTGCATCCTTGGGCGTACCATAACGTATCGCAATATCAACCGGGTCTCGATAAAAGTCGATGTTGCTATCAGTAATATGAAGTTTTAGGGTAATTCCTGTGTGAATGGCCATAAACTCATCAAGCCAAGGCAATATAAGGTTTCGGCCTAAATCTGAAGGCACTGAGATTTTTAGCTCACCTTCTATTATATCTAGATCATCTTTAACATTTTGTTGGGCTAAATCGAGTATTTGTAATGCTTGAGCACAATTAGGAATGTACCTTTCACCGACAACAGATAGCCTTAATTGCCGAGTGGTACGAATAAACAACTCAACGCCAAGTGATCGCTCTACTCTTTT
This sequence comes from Pseudoalteromonas sp. MMG013, assembly GCF_018100885.1. Taxonomy (NCBI): domain Bacteria; kingdom Pseudomonadati; phylum Pseudomonadota; class Gammaproteobacteria; order Alteromonadales; family Pseudoalteromonadaceae; genus Pseudoalteromonas; species Pseudoalteromonas sp. MMG013. Next base: position 31,149 of record NZ_JAGJEE010000019.1, read on the forward strand.
TATTGCTGCACTGGCAGTGGCTGTGCGCATGTCTAAACTTTCGGCCGCGGCGGTGATATTGCGAAATTCTGCAACTTTCAGTACAACTTTTAAATCTTCTAATAACATTATTGTCAAAAATAATTTGATAAAGATTCAATTATTATGCTGTTTTTAGATGCATAATCAAGCGGTATGATGACTTCAGTTTACAGAGCTGCGGAGATTTATCATGAAAGCAATTGGCTATACTCAATCATTACCTATCAACAACCCTCATTCATTGGTTGATATTGAATTACCTAAACCTTCTGCATCAGGGCACGACTTGTTAGTTCAAGTAAAGTCGATTGCAGTTAATCCTGTTGATTATAAAATTCGCCAAAATGTAGCGCCTGATAATGGCGAATACAAAGTTATTGGCTGGGATGCTGTCGGTGAAGTCATCGCAACAGGCGAACTGGTTAGTCGTTTCAATCCCGGTGATAAGGTTTATTATGCTGGCGATTTAAATCGTTCAGGAAGTAACGCTGAATATCAATTAGTTGACGAACGAATCGTTGGCAATAAACCTAGAAGCTTATCTGATAGTGAAGCAGCCGCATTGCCACTGACGACGATCACTGCTTGGGAGTTATTATTTGAACGTTTGGCAATAAAACAACAGCACCCAAACGATAAAGATCAGTCAAGTGACATTATTTTGATTGTTGGTGCTGCGGGAGGCGTTGGCTCAATGTTAGTGCAGTTTGCTAGTGTATTAACAGGAGCAACGGTTATCGCTACAGCCTCTCGTAAGAGTTCAGCACAGTGGGTAAAAAAACTTGGGGCAGACTATGTTGTTGATCATTCAAAGCCGCTCAAAGAACAAATTGAAAAATTAAACATTGGACAAGTAACGCATGTTGCAAGCTTAACCCATACAGATTCATACCTAGATAGCTATGTCGATTTACTTGTTCCTATGGGAAAAATTGCCTTAATTGATGATCCAGAATCGTTAGATATAACTAAACTTAAGCCTAAAAGTCTGTCACTACATTGGGAATTTATGTTCACTCGTTCAATGTTTCAATCAAAAGATATCAATGAGCAGCATCGTTTACTTAATAAAGTAACTGACTTAATTGACCAAGGTTATATCCAAACAACGGTTGGAAAAAATTTAGGAACGATAAATACTGAAAACTTAAGAGCTGCACACAAAGCACTCGAGTTTGGTAAATCAATTGGAAAAATAGTCCTAGAAGGTTTTTAACCGTAAGTATTACAACTCACAATTAACGTACAAATAAAGAAAAGGAAATTAATCATGGTAAATTTAACAATCGTAGCAAACATTAAAGCAAATTCAGACAAAGTTGACTTGGTAAAGGCTGAGCTTTTAAAACTAATTGAAATCACTCGTGCAGAAGAAGGCTGTATCAATTACGACTTGCATCAAGACAATGAAAACCCTGCACATTTCATGTTTTATGAAAACTGGGAGTCACGCGAACTTTGGCAAACACATATGGCTAACCAACATTTGGCAGATTATATGGCTGCGACAGAAGGGGCTGTAGCCGAGTTTACGCTAAATGAAATGACAGTTATTGCTTAGTCTTTAAATATTGTCAAAACGATATGTCTAGTCGTGTGAAGGGGGGAGGTAGTATTGCTGGCTATCACTTCAAACGCCTAGACTTTACTTATCAAAGTAACTAAATCTTATTTGGCATTATTATCTTTTAGTAACGACTAATGACCATACATTATGGCTATACAGCTTTCCTACTTTTATATTAATTGAATCAAACCTTTAAAGGAAACTCACTATGAAGCATTTAGCTTTTACATTCATTTTATTCTCGATGTTCTTCTCAGCCTCAACGTTGGCGGATAGTAAAATGTTAAAAGTTGTTAAAGCTAGCAATATTGATTGGGGCTATTTAAATCCATTACGAGGAGATTTAAGCCCCGGTGCAGCAAACCTTTGGGGAGACCGAACTAAAGATTCAGCAACAGGTATGTTAGTTCGGTTTAATAAAGGGTTTCAATCGCCCCCTCATATTCACAATATAACCTACCGCGGTATTGTGATTGACGGTCAATTACACAACGATGATCCAAAGGCTGAAAAAATGTGGATGCCAACAGGATCTTATTGGACTCAGCCTGCTGGAGAAAACCATATTACTGCTGCAAATGGTGAAACCAATCTTATCTACTTAGAAATTGATTCTGGCCCATACCTTGTAAAGCCATCAAGTGAAAAATTTGATAATGGTGAGCGCGCTATAAACCTTCATAGAAACAATATTGTCTGGATGGAACATAAGGATTTAAACTTCATTGAAGCTCAAGATGTAAAGGCTTACTTTGTTTGGGGAGAACCTTCTAAATTATCAGGTTCAATGGTTAAGATACCCGTAGGGTTCAAAGGTGCGATACAAACTGAAGCGAGCGAATTTAAATCGGTTATTATTGTAGGGCAAGTCAATTACAACAGCAAAGAGCACAAGGCAGTAATGCTAGAGCCTGGTAGCTATATTCAGTCCTCTGGACAAAAAATTCACTTTATTGAGAATAAAAGCAATGAAGAAATAATCATCTATCTACGAACAAATGGCGAATATAGAGTATATTAACGTAAACTGAGTTTTCTTGTGAATACACGTAGGAAAATGAGCAGCTGCTTACGGCACTTAAGAGGTGCCCTATGTTGTCGTCACTACATGAAGAGTGAATGAGCATACAGCTGTCTTTGCTACTCTGTCTTGTCTTTAAACTCACACAGATCTTCAATGAGGCAAGAACCACATTTAGGTTTACGAGCGGTACAGACATAACGGCCATGTAAAATAAGCCAGTGATGTACATCGACTTTAAACTCAGCAGGTACAACTTTCTCAAGCTTTTTTTCGACTTCAACCACGTTTTTACCCATGGCAAATTTAGTGCGGTTTGATACGCGGTCGATATGCGTGTCTACAGCAATCGTCGGCCAACCAAAAGCGGTATTCAGCACAACATTCGCCGTTTTTCTGCCAACGCCTGGGAGTGCTTCGAGGGCTTCACGGTTTTCAGGCACAATAGAGTTGTGTTTTTCAACAAGAATATGGCACATTTTATAAACGTTATTGGCTTTTGAATTAAATAAACCAATAGTTTTTATATAGTCTCTCAGCCCTTCAAGGCCAAGGTCAATGATGGCTTGTGGTGTATTAGCAACCGGAAAGAGTTTTCTAGTGGCTTTATTAACACCCACATCAGTGGCTTGTGCTGAAAGTGTGACGGCCACTAATAGCTCAAAAGGGGAAGAATATTCAAGTTCAGTTTCAGGATGAGGGTTGTCATCTCTTAACCGAGTGAGAATTTCATAACGTTTTACTTTATTCATGACGGTAGATACTTATTGTTACGTTAAATTGGTTACTCGGGCTCGCGGCGCTTTTTCTGGTTGTGCCACAGGGCTTGCCTTTGCTTTTATTTGTGCATCAATCACGTTTTTCCCTGCAATGAGTAATCCTAATCCCAAAAAGGCCCCTGGGGGTAAGATTGCAACGAGAAATTGATTATCAAAAGTGAATAGCTCGATGCGTAGAGCCGTTGCCCAAGCGCCTAACAGTAGGTCGGCCCCATCAAACAAAGTACCTTGACCAATTATTTCACGCATTGCCCCTAGCACGATGAGTACCGCCGCAAAGCCCAGCCCCATCATCACGCCATCCCATGCAGAGAGCAGCGGGCTGTTTTTTGATGCAAATGCTTCAGCACGACCAATAATGGCGCAATTGGTCACGATCAAAGGGATAAAAATCCCGAGGGATTGATACAAGCCAAAGGTATACGCATTCATTAATAATTGCACTATGGTGACAAACGCCGCGATTATCATCACGAAAACCGGGATCCGAATGTCTTTAGGCACCCAATTTCTAACGACAGACACGGTAATGTTAGAGCCAACCAATACCAACAACGTTGCTAATCCCAGGCCAAGTGCATTCGTTACTGTACTGGTGACTGCCAGAAGAGGGCATAGCCCGAGCAATTGCACAAGTGCAGGGTTATTACCCCACATGCCTTCTTTCATTAGTGACTTAAATTGACTCATTGTGTATCTCCACAGGCATTCTCAGCATTAAATAGCGCTTCAAAATTTTGTTTGGCGTACCAAGCGGCTTGCTTTACTGAACTTACAACAGCACGTGGGGTGATTGTAGCCCCCGTAAATTGATCAAATTGACCCGCGTCTTTTTTCACAGCAAAGCGTGGATCTGTTTGCGATTCAATTACCATACCATTGAAAGTCGTGATCCAATCAGATTTAGCCAGTTCCACTTTATCACCAAGCCCTGGCGTTTCCTCGTGGCGTGTGACACGGACCCCCGAAATTCTGCCGTCAGCATGTATGGCGCTGAGTACATCTATGTTACCGCTGTAACCGTGCGGTGTTGTATGACGCACAAGCACAGCGGATGGCGCATCATTCTTGTAAGCTCTATATAGCGTGTACGGCCCATTAGGGCCAAGTTCAGGTGCATTACTGAGCACACAATCTTTATAAAGCACATTATCATATTCATTATGTGGCAATACTTGTCCTAACAGCCCCATTAAATGTTGCTGCTCTTGTTCATTGATGCGCTCAGCAGTGAGTGTTTGTACCAATGCCACACTCCCTGTCGTTATTAAAGCAAAGGCAGTAAGAATTGCGCCATTTTTATACATAGATTGAACAATCATTTACTCACTCCATGTCCGTATGTGCGTGGCTGGGTATAGTGGTCAATCAAAGGCACGGCCATGTTGAGCAGTAATACAGCAAATGCGACGGCGTCCGGATATCCCCCAAACTGCCGAATTACATACACTAGTACACCAATGCTAGCGCCGAAAATAAGCCTGCCTTTGTCGGTGGTACAGGCGGAGACAGGGTCTGTTGCGATAAAAAACGCTCCCAACATCGTAGCACCACTGAGTAAGTGAAATAATGACCCAGCTTGAGATCCTGAATCGGCAATGTATCCAATTGCGCTACATAAAGCTAATGCTCCTATAAAAGCGGTAGGAATGTGCCAATTTATAACTTTGGCCTTCAATAAGTACAGACCACCGATTAAGTAAGCGACGTTCACCCATTGCCATCCAAGGCCTGCATAGGTTGAAAATTGCGATTGATTCATTGCTTCTGACACAGTGAAATTTTGGCTCACTGCGGTTTTTACCGTGTCTAGAGGCGTTGCCATTGTTGTACCATCGATTGATGTACGCAGTGTATCGAGCGTCAAGCCTGTGCTATTTGTTTGAGTGAAAATGATGGCTAATTGATCTAAAAAGCTAATAGGGGAAGCTAATAAGTGATCCACAGGCATCCAGCTTGTCATTTGCACAGGAAAAGAGATCAGTAATAAAACATACGCCCCCATTGCTGGATTAAATAAATTAAAACCCAAACCACCATATAACTGTTTGACCATACCAATCGCAAACACAATACCAATGACAATAACCCACCAAGGAGCGAGCGAAGGAATACTGACTGCCAGTAAAACCGCGGTTAACCAAGCACTTCCATCACTTAGTGAGGGTAAAATTGGTCGATTGCGTAACTTTAAAATAGCCGCTTCTACAAGAGAGGCCGTAATGATGGCAATAATAAGTTGTATGAGCACGCCAAAACCAAAAAAGTAGGCTTGTGTGAGTATGCCCGGAATACATGCGCACATTACCGTAATCATTAACTTACTCACAGATTTTTGGCTGTGATTATGCGGCGATGAAGCCATAGTCAGTTTCATGACGGGTCATTTCCTTCTTGTTCTTTGGCTTTTTTCTTTGCTTTTGCACGTGCTATTGCAGCGGCAATGGCGGCTTTACGTGGATCAACTTCGGCTACTGGTTGTTCAGCATCTATTGAGTCAATCGGGGGTTCTATTGTCCCCCGTATTGGTTGCGAGTCTGTATTGTTAACCTCAGCTTCATTCGCTTGCGCAAGCTTTGCGGCTTTTTTGGCCTTAGCACGGGCAATCGCTGCGGCAACGGCCGCCTTACGCGGGTCTTCCTCTGTAGCGGTTTCTTTTTCAGTGGCTACGGAGTGAGCTGGGGGATTAACAGGGGCCTCACCCGCATCATTACTTTCGCTGGCTTTTGCAGCTTTTTTGGCCTTAGCACGGGCAATCGCTGCGGCAACGGCCGCTTTACGCGGGTCTTCCTCTGTAGCGGCTTCTTTTTCAGTGGCTACGGCGTGAGCTGGGGGATTAACAGGTTCCTCACCCGCATCATTACTTTCGCTGGCTTTTGCGGCTTTTGCGGCTTTTTTGGCCTTAGCTCGGGCAATCGCTGCGGCAACGGCCGCCTTACGCGGGTCTTCCTCTGTAGCGGTTTCTTTTTCGGTGGCTACGGAGTGAGCAGGGGGGTTAACAGGGGCCTCACCCGCATCATTACTTTCGCTGGCTTTTGCGGCTTTTTTGGCCTTAGCACGGGCAATCGCTGCGGCAACGGCCGCTTTACGTGGGTCTTCCTCTGTAGCGGTTTCTTTTTCAGAGGCTACGGCGTGAACAGGGGGGTTAACAGGTGCGTCACCCGCATCATTACTTTCGCTGACTTTTGCGGCTTTTTTGGCCTTAGCACGAGCAATCGCTGCGGCAACGGCCGCTTTACGTGGGTCAGCGTTAACCGCTTCGGACTTGCTATCTACCGCATCAGCTGTTTCATGAGGCGCAGCGTTAATATCCGTGTCACTGTCTAGCGTTTGAGCGGCTTTTTTCTCTTTAGCACGAGCGATAGCTGCAGCAACCGCGGCTTTTCTTGGTTCCGTTTTACTTGAATTGAGTTCAGCCTTAGGCGCACCATTACCTTCAGCAAGCTTTGCGGTTTTTTTGGCTTTAGCACGCGCTACGGCGGCAGCAACGGCAGACTTGTTGTCATTGCTATTTGCTTCCGCGGTTTGCTTTTGCGCTTTATAGTTACGGGCTTGCTCTTTACGTTTGGCACGCTCTAATGCCACTTCACTGTTATCAGGCTCGAGACTGCCATCCGCCATTTTCTTCGCTTTCGCACGCTCAATTGCGGCCTGTACGGCTGATTGCTCACCTTGCTTTTTAGCAACACGGGATAACGCATCGGCCACTTTCGCTTTTTCTGCTGCAGGCTTAGCCGCTCGGGAAGGTGAGCGTGTATGTCTATTCTTACGCTCAGCTTGCTCCTGCTCTAATCGTGCCTTTCTCGCTTCAAATCGGACTTTAGCGCGCTCCGCGTTTACTTGTTCTATTTTTTGTTCTCGGATTTCTGCTTTTGCAACACGGTAGTACTGTACTAATGGGATTTCGCTAGGACAAACATAAGAGCAGGCACCACATTCGATACAATCAAATAAGTTGTAGTCTTCTAACTTGTCGTACTCTTTGCCTTTGGCAAACCACTGTAATTGTTGGGGCAATAAAGTCTGCGGACAAACATCTGCGCATGCACTGCAGCGTATACAGGCTTTTTCTTCTCCTGGTTCTGCAAGCTCTGTATTATCTGGTGCCAGAATACAGTTAGTTGTTTTGACAACAGGGATCCTCACCGAGGGAAGAGTAAAGCCCATCATTGGACCGCCCATAACAACACGTTGTGCGTCTACAGGTTCGAAGCCTTGGCTATCAAGTAAGTGTTTAATTTCAGTACCAATGAGCGCCCACACATTCTGTGGTCGCTGTATGGTGTTACCAGTGACTGTAACAACACGTTCTATGAGTGGTTTACCGGCAAATACTGCTTCACTTACAGCAAACAGTGTTCCAACATTTTGCACTAGTACACCGATATCAGCGGGGATCCCGCCACTGGGCACTTCCTTTGAAGTGAGTACACGTATTAATTGTTTTTCCCCACCAGAGGGGTAAAGAGTGGGAATCGCTTTCACGAGAATTTTTTTATTGTGCTGGCAGGCTTGTTGCATCGCGCTGATAGCATGCGGTTTATTATCTTCTATACCGATGAGGATGAGCTCTGGAGTCAAAAGTTGCTGCATCACTTCAATACCTTTGACAATTTGGTCTGCGTGTTCACGCATTAACATATCGTCAGCGGTGATATAGGGTTCACACTCAACACCATTGATGACAAGAAACTCAACAGGTCGTTGGCTATCGGCTTTGATATAAGTTGGAAAACCCGCGCCTCCCATACCGGCTATACCAGCGTTATGAATAATATCAATCAATGCTTGGTGCGATAGGGTATCAATATGTGTATTTTCAGTTAGGGGTATCCATGTATCTTTGCCATCAGGCGTTAAAATAATACTGAGCTCTGGTAAGGCTGACGGGTGCGCTGATGGCATGGCTGCAATATTGGTTATCTCACCAGAGGTAGGTGCATGAATAGGCAAAGACCAGTTACCACTGGGCTGAGTTAAAGCTTGGCCTTTTAATACGGTTTGACCTTTACTTACAATTAACTGACCATTTGCACCAATATGCTGTTTGAGCGGTAGTATAAGCTTTTCGGGTAACGGTAAACGTGCAATCGGCGCGTGATTTGACAATGATTTTTGTTGTGGAGGATGGACGCCTCCTGGGAATTGCCACAATGTGCCATTTTCTATTTGTTCAAGTAATGTATCCACTTAAACCTCTTAATCTATTTGCGTCACGGCAATGGCGTTGATTTGCCATTTCCATGTTTGCTTAGTTTGTTCGACGGGAAGCATATCAATACAGTCAACTGGACAAGGTTCAACACATAAGTCACACCCAGTACATTCATCATCAATAACGGTGTGCATTTGGCGAGTGGCACCAACAATGGCATCCACAGGACATGCTTGAATACATTTGGTGCATCCAATACATTCATCTTCTCGGATATAAGCAACGGTTTTTATGGGTTCAGCTTCTTCACCGCCAGCAAGGGGTTTCGCATCGACACCCATTAAGTCAGCAAGTTTCTTGACCGTTGCATCACCCCCTGGGGGGCATTTATTGATTTCGTCACCATTTGCAATGGCTTCTGCATACGGGCGACAACCAGGGTAGCCACATTGTCCACATTGTGTTTGCGGTAATATAGCGTCGACTTGCTCTACAATAGGGCTACTTTCAACACGGTATTTTACGGCAGCGTAGCCTAAGATGAGTCCAAAAACGAGCGCTAATGAGCCAAGCGCAATTAAAGCGTACATCAAGGTCATGGTTATAATTTCACTAATCCAGAAAAGCCCATAAAGGCAAGAGACATTAGGCCAGCAGTGACCATAGCAATAGAAGCCCCCTTAAAGGGTGAGGGCACATCAGCAACGGCTAATCGTTCCCTAAGAGCGGCAAATAAAATTAATACCAGAGAAAACCCAACTGCCGCACCAAAGCCATAGACGGCAGATTCAATAAAGGAGTGATCGTTTTTTATGTTTAATAACGCCACGCCAAGCACGGCACAGTTGGTGGTTATCAAGGGTAAAAATATGCCCAGTAATCGATATAGGGTAGGGCTGGTTTTACGTACCACCATTTCTGTAAATTGCACAACAACAGCAATAACCAAAATGAAGCTCATGGTTCTTAAAAACTCAAGATCGAGTGGTAGCAAAATATATTGATTAACTAAATAGCTGGTTACTGACGCTAATGTCAGTACAAATGTGGTCGCTAAAGACATACCGACGGCGGTGTCGAGCTTCCCAGATACCCCCATAAATGGACATAAGCCAAGAAATTGCACTAACACAAAGTTATTTACCAGCACGGTGCCGATAAGCAACATAATATATTCAGTCATTACAGCCCCTTTTGCTAAAAACTGAGGTATTTTTTGTTTGGTCGCGATTTTAGCAATTTTAACCGAGAAGATCATAATTAATGTAAACACATTTAACGGATATCTTGATGAACTGCGCGCATTTGTTGACAGTTAAGTCTATTCATTTCAAAGTAAACAAGGCCAGAGTTGGCCTTGTTGGTTATACGGACTAACGTGGTATTTAGATTTCTTTCGGTTTTTCTATGTAATACCCTTGAACGCCATCTAAGCAAAGCGTTTCGACAATATGCTTTTCTTCTTGGCTTTCAACACCCTCTGCAAATACACTAACCCCAATTCGGTGGGCAAGGTCAACCATTAACCTCATGAAATATTGATTGTTTTTGTCTTCTTCTAAACCACGCGTGTAACTGGCATCCATTTTTATAAAGTCGGGTTTTAGATCTCGGAAAAATTTGAATGAGGTTAAACCAACACCAAAACGTTCTACAGTGATACGTGCGCCAACTCTGTGCACCATATCAATAAAGCGCTTACTGGCCTTAATGTTTTGTTGTAATCCAAATTCACTGACTTCAAACACTAATTTTGATGCTATGTTGGCGTCTTTTAATAAACGTCTTTCAAGCCATATAACAAACTGATCACTGTGTGCACTTGAAGCGGTTACATTTATACCAAAGAATTTTTCGGTAAAATTACGTGATTTAATAAGCTCGAGGGAGCTGTCAATAATTAATTTATCAATTTCAATGGCCATATCCAGCTTCTCAGCCATCGCTAAAAAAGACGCTGTTGGCAGCATTTGCCCTTCTTCAGTTTTGAATCTAGCTTGTATCTCAGCATAGGCTTTGACATTTTTGCCAATTGGCATGATGTTTTGCATCATTAAGCTTACGCGTTTTGAGTCAATCACATCGTGAATAACTTTACGCCAGTTTTGGTTACCGAATCCAGCCCCTACATTATTAACCAGATCTGATTCTCGCTGAATATGCCATGCATTGGCTTGTTTACTTTGCGCCATGCTCATCGCGTTATCTACAACGGATAGGAGTTCACCAAGCGGTTTGCCGGTTTCGTATGGCACTATTCCAGTATTCGCTACAGAGCTTAACTCTTGATTTTGTTGGAACTGTGTAAATCTTGCTTGTAAAGTCTCGCCAAAATGCTCCGCTTCTTTTGTGGGTACATTGGGTAATATAACCGCAAAGTCAGAACTATTTAGTCTGAATGTTTGGCTGCCGGTATAAGTGCCACTGACGTGTTTTATGATATCAGAAACCGACTTTATGTATTCATCGCCTTTTTGGTAGCCTCGTGTTTGGTTGATTACCTGCAATTCACTACAGCGGATCATCGCTAAAGTACCAAAACTTTTCTTACTGGTTGATTCAATTTGATGTTCGTAATATTCCACAAACATATTGCGATTACCTAACCCGGTAATAACATCTTTATAAGCTTCTTGTTTTATACTTTGCGCCGCGGTTTGAATGTCTTCTTGTTTGCTTTTCAAAAAGTGTGCTAAGCGATTGAACGAAGGAGCGAGTTCGGCACTGAGGGCTTGCATTTTTGAGGTGTTAAATTCATTTTCAATGCTTTCAGTGACTTGGTTTTGCGTTATATAAACATCAACGGCATTTGCCACTGTAATACTGACATTACGATTCAAACGCTTATATATTGCTTTCATGTAAATTATTGGAATAAACGCAACCAAAGCTGTCAGCACAAAAAGTAGTAATAATGCTTGTTGTAAAAGCTGCGCTTGGCTTTGCGCATTGATCACAAATTCAATTTTAATGTCTTTGGCAATATTCACTGAAAACTGCGGGCGAATTGCATTGATGCTGTTTTCAATAATGTTTGTTAGAAAAGGTAGGGGAGTTGGGGCATTAATATTCAACACCGTATCACCATTAAAATCACGAACAATGAAGGTCGAGAATACGTTACCACTGGCCAGCGCTTGGCGTATATGCTCAGGGGTCACGTTTTCTAGCGTTTTATTTTGAATATATTGCGTGACCATTACTTGGGCACTTCTTTGAGCTTTGCTTACTGCAGAATCAAAGCTTGAAGCAAAAAAGAAAGTGCCAATAAGTGAAAATGTTAACCACAGAGACAATTGTAAAAATATAAGTTTTTTAAAACCAGCCATTGTTTTATCTATCTGTTAAGGAAGAGAAATTTTTGTATTTTTAGTAACCAAAAGAGGTTTTCAAAAAACTTTTGTAGAGTAGTGCAATTAAGAGGAAAAGTCTAATAGATTCGTTATATTGGCTCCCCCTCCCCGACTCGAACGGGGGACCTGCGGATTAACAGTCCGTCGCTCTAACCAACTGAGCTAAGGGGGAACTATATAAGATATTGTGATATTGGCTCCCCCTCCCCGACTCGAACGGGGGACCTGCGGATTAACAGTCCGTCGCTCTAACCAACTGAGCTAAGGGGGAACAATGATCACATAACGATTTGGCTCCCCCTCCCCGACTCGAACGGGGGACCTGCGGATTAACAGTCCGTCGCTCTAACCAACTGAGCTAAGGGGGAATCGTTATATTAAGAAATTTGGCTCCCCCTCCCCGACTCGAACGGGGGACCTGCGGATTAACAGTCCGTCGCTCTAACCAACTGAGCTAAGGGGGAAGCGTGTATCTCTCAACGGGGCGAAATATTAATGACACACGTGCAAGGTGTCAACTAATAAAATGCGAGAAAATCAAAAAACTGTGTTGTTCGGTGGATTTATACTCGATTTGATGGTTTTTATGGCGAATTTGCGCCGGGGACTTTTAGTTTTTTATAAATTGAATACAAAGCAAGTCGCGACAAGGGGATACAAAAGTGACAAATTTTAAGCATTAAGTCTTTTTTTTAAACAAAAGCTCTGTTTTTACAAAATTAAATAAGATCTTATACTTACTATAGCGATCTATTTCTTAAGATCTCACATTTTGATAGACAAAACTTTGCATACTATAGGAATATGTCAGGTCATTTGTGCTAATTGATGAATCATTTTCAGTAGTTCTATCTAGCTAATTTTTTTTCTACTAACAAAACAGATGGTTATAATTTTTTTGTGTAGAGCGAAATGAAAGTAAGGTGTGCCCACATAGCATAAAAAAATTGTTTGGCAGGTTGAGATCAGCAAATGTATGTATAAAGATCAAACAAGGCTAAGTGCAGGTGAATGTTTGATCGTGCCGTAGGGCCTTATTTTATTGGTGTTTATAGAGTTACCCACAGAATCTGTGGATAACATTGTTTATTAATATTTAAGAAGTGTGTCAAAGCCATGAATATAGGGCCTTGTAGACATTTCAATAAGTTTTTATAAATTATTTTTATTGTTATTTATCAGTGTGTTAAATATATACCAAGGAAAAGAAAGATTATTTGCCATGAATGAACCTTTTGTGACCATACGAAGATTTTTCTGTGCAAAAAAAATACCGTTATTTGTCGAAATTGTAAGCAAATTGTCATCTGAAGGCTTTAGCGCTACTTTTAAAGCTTATTCCATGCAAAATAGCACTGAAAAGCTGATCCTTGCGTTTTTTTAGGCAATAAAGTAATTATTCGGCTTATTGTCTGGGTTTAGAAGAGGGGATGATCTAGAATACTTGGCTTAATAAGAGAGGCTTAAAACGTATGGCATCTGTGCAGCAGTCAGACAAAGTAAATGACATTCTTGAAGGGTCAATCCCACGAACTTTAAAGAGAATGACCATCCCCATGATATTCGGCATGATCACGCTGATGATGTTCAACCTAGTTGATACTTTTTTTATAAGTATGTTGGGGACCGAGCAATTAGCTGCAGTGAGTTTTACATTCCCCGTTACTTTTACTGTTATTAGCTTAGCAATCGGGCTCGGCATCGGCACGTCAGCCGTTATTGCAAAAGCCCTAGGAAGCGGCAATATAGAAGAAGCGAGGTTTGATGCAACGGTTGCACTGCTTATGTCAGCTGTATTTGTTTTTTTATTATCATTGATTGGTTTTTTGTTAATTGAACCAATATTTTCTCGCTTGGGTGCAAACCAAGATGTCATGCCTTACATTTATGACTATATTTCGATTTGGTTTTTAGGCAGCGTATTTTTAATAACGCCCATGATTGGTAACTCGGTGCTTAGGGCCAGTGGTGATACAAAAACACCAAGCTACATTATGGGGCTCGCAGGACTAATAAACGCAATATTAGACCCTCTTTTAATTTTTGGGGTAGGGCCTTTTCCTGAACTCGGTATTAAAGGCGCTGCGATTGCGAGTGTTATAGCATGGTCTGTCGCGGTAGCTATTATTTTATATTTGTTGGCTATTAAAAAACGTCTCCTCAGTGTTAATCCAGGTCAACAAGGAGTGTTAAGTGCGAGTAAAAAAATTCTTAAAATAGGTTTCCCCGCAGCTGGTGCAAATATGTTGACGCCCATAGCCATGGCAGTAATGACTGCTATCGTTGCCTCGTATGGCCCCCAAGCGGTTGCTGCGTTTGGCGTTGGTAGTCGTATAGAGTCTATAGCGAGCTTAGTTGTGTTAGCGTTGTCGATGACACTTCCGCCTTTTGTTAGCCAAAATTATGGCGCACAAAACTTCGATAGAGTTAAACAAGCATATAAAAGCAGTTTAAAATTTGTGATGTATTTTCAGTTTGCAATTTATGCCGTGCTATTGGCGAGCTCTAGCTTAATTAGTCGCACTTTTGGTAATGACCCTGAAGTTATCCGGGTAATTGAGCTGTTTATTTATATTTTGCCTCTGAGCTATGGATTTCAGGGGGTTATTATATTGACGAACTCGTCTTTGAACGCGTTGCATAAACCGATGAATGCACTGGTGTTGAGTGTTGTTCGTTTGTTTGTTTTTTATGTACCATTGGCATTTGTTGGTTCGCACTTTTGGGGGCTACAAGGGTTATTTATTGGCGCTGCGTTTGGTAACTTATTGACTGCTATCGTGTCTTATCAGTGGTTCTGTCGCAGTCTGGAGCGTATGCATCGAGCATCTATAGAGAGGTCAACATCATGAGTGATGACGTGTTTGAATTGGTATCTGAGTTCACCCCAAATGGCGACCAACCAAGTGCAATAGCCCAATTATGTGAGGGGTTGGAATCTGGACTGGCGCACCAAACTTTGTTAGGAGCAACAGGGACGGGTAAAACTTTTACGATGGCCAACATTATTAGCAATTTGAATCGGCCAACTATTATCATGGCGCATAATAAAACTCTAGCGGCTCAGTTGTACGGCGAGATGAAAGAGTTTTTCCCCAAAAACTCCGTGGAATACTTTGTCTCGTATTACGACTATTATCAGCCGGAAGCGTATGTTGTCGCCAGCGATACTTTTATTGAAAAAGATGCCTCGATAAATGAACATATTGAACAAATGCGCTTATCAGCGACTAAAGCATTACTAGAGCGCAGCGATACAATCATTGTTGCTTCCGTGTCTGCGATATATGGCTTGGGAGATCCTGACTCATATATGAAAATGATGCTGTTGTTAAAAGTAGGTGAAAGTATCAACCAGCGCGATATGTTAAGGCGCTTGGCTGAATTACAATATACACGTAATGATATCGACTTTAGTCGAGGCACGTACCGAGTTCGTGGGGAGGTGATTGATATTTTCCCCGCTGAGTCAGATACATATGCGGTGCGGGTTGAGATGTTTGACGATGAAATTGAACGTTTAAGTATTTTCGATCCCCTTACTGGCGCTGTTGAGAAGCATCTCGTTAGAGCCACTATTTACCCAAAAACTCACTATGTTACACCAAGAGAGAAAATCCTTGGGGCGATAGACAACATCAAAGATGAATTGAAAATACGGCGAGAGCAATTAATATCTAACCATAAGTTAGTGGAAGAGCAACGTGTGGCTCAACGTACGCAATATGATATTGAAATGATGACCGAGCTTGGATATTGCTCTGGCATTGAAAACTATAGCCGTTATCTTTCAGGCAGAAACCCGGGTGAGGCACCTCCTACTTTACTCGATTACTTGCCAGACAATGCGTTAATGATCATTGATGAGTCTCACGTGACAGTATCTCAAATTGGCGCGATGTATAAGGGGGATAGAAGCCGCAAAGAAAATCTGGTTGAGTATGGATTTAGATTGCCTTCGGCAATGGACAATAGGCCATTAAAGTTTGATGAATTTGAATCAATTGCACCACAAACGATTTATGTGTCGGCGACCCCAGGTGACTTTGAATTAGAACGCTCTAATGGCGATGTCGCAGAGCAAGTTATCAGACCTACGGGGCTATTAGATCCGCTGCTTGAAGTACGTCCTGTTGGTACACAGGTAGATGACTTATTGTCGGAAATTTATATACGAGTCGCAAAGCAAGAGCGTGTATTGGTGACCACATTAACCAAACGTATGTCTGAAGATTTAACCGATTACTTAAGCGACCACGATGTAAAAGTGCGTTATTTACATTCAGATATAGACACGGTTGAACGAATGGAGATCATCCGAGACTTGCGTAAAGGGGTGTTTGATGTGTTGGTTGGTATCAATCTGCTAAGAGAAGGCCTAGATATGCCAGAGGTTTCTCTTGTAGCGATACTTGATGCTGATAAAGAAGGTTTCTTACGCTCGGCACGGGCCTTAATTCAAACAATAGGCCGTGCAGCTCGCCATCTAAATGGAAAAGCAATCCTCTATGGAGATAAAGTCACCAAGTCAATGCGAAAAGCCATTGATGAAACTGAGCGCCGCCGTGAAATACAGCAAGCCTATAACGAAAAGCATGGCATTGAGCCACAGGGGCTAGTGAAAAAGATCATTGATGTGATGGATGTGGGAGAGGAGATAACGGATCAGTCATCTGTAAACTCGGCAACGCACGATGGAAATCGTTCAGGTGGCACTTTGGATGCGAAGCAGCTCGCACATAATATTAGTGAACTGGAAACACAAATGATGCATCATGCGCGTGAACTTGAGTTTGAAAAAGCGGCCCGAGTTCGAGATAAAATTCATGAGTTGCAACAGCAATTAATGCGTGTTTAGTCATTGAGGTAGTACGTGTTATGACTATTAATTGGGTATATTCATACTTACTCCATGATTACAGTCTAACCTTTACTTGGACTTTGTAATTTGCAAAGATTAATAATCTACATGCAGTATATTACCTTCATATGAGACTTAGCTTTTTATTTCAGTACATGATAATCGGTGCGTTACTTTGCATGAGTAGCGCCGCTTTATGTGTGCAAGAATTAAAAAGCATGCAAAATTTACTGGCACATAACCCCACCGCTGCTTTAAAAGAAGTTTCAACTAAGCTCTACTCACTGAATAACTCGTCTTTACCAATTAATCAAGAGGTTTGGTTTTCATATAAAAATATAGAGATTTCAGCACAAATTAAGCTGGGTTTATTAGATGAAGCAAAAGCGAATGGGCTCGTTCTTTACGCAAAATATGATGCCGAAAACTATCCTATATTTCGTGCTAAAACGGCGTTTTTATTAGCGGTTGTGAATCAATCTACGAGTAACTCGCAACAAAGCCTAGCGTATTTAACGGAAGCGATGGCACTTATTGAGAATAAAAATGAGCCAGAATTAAAAGCCGATTTATTTGCTAATTTGGGTAGGATATATCGTTATCAAGCAGACTACCAACAAGCATTAAGTTATACGTCGCGTGCTTTAGATATGGCAAATGAATTACGCAATAAATTAAAGCAAGCCAGTTTCCATAATCAAATAGGGGTGATTTATGATTACATTGGAAATTTAGCATTATCTCTTGAGCATCATGAACAATCATTAAGGCTGCAACAGCAGTTGGGTAACCAACAGGGTATTTCAGACTCATTATATAATATTGGAGAAATTTACAGGGATTTAAATAAATTGCCGTTGGCATTGTCTCACTTTAGCCAAGCCTTAGTGGTTGATCAATCTTTAGGTAACCCCATTCATATCGCCAATAGTTATAGCAAACTTGCTCAAGTCAATATGGCGCTCAATAAATTGGATGTGGCAAAGTCACACGTCGAACAGGGTTTAGCATTGGTGCGTAAACTGAATGTACCAAGTGATATAAGTTGGCAGCTGAGTATATTAGCCAGCATTTACATGGCGATGGGGGAATTGCCTCAGGCGAAAGCCTCAGCTAATGAAGCACTTGAACTGGCTCTCTCTGCGCAGGCAAAAAGGACAGAGCGCTCAGTACGAATGATACTTATTGAAATCGCGATTGCACAAAAGCAAAGCAGTAATGCACTCACTCAAATAGCAGAAATGCTGGCACTACCCGGTATCAGTCGTATTTATCAGAGTCAGTTATATAAGTTACAAGCTGAGTTGTATGAAAAACAAAATGAACTGGTGCGTGCGATTAAAAGCCACAAAGATTACCAAGAGGTTCAGCAGCAGCTTTTTGAACATCTAGATAAACAGCAAACTGAGCGGATGAAGAAAAGTGTTGAGGTCATTCGCCAAGATCAGGAATTGTCAATTTTACAAAAAGAGCAAGCACTGCAAAAAGCAAGTCTGGCAAATTTAGAGCTACAGCGCGGGATTGTGATTTTACTGCTTTTGTTATTGTTTGGCGTACTCTGCCTTATTTTTACGCGACAAAAACAAAAACAGCGTTTGTTTGATGTTAAAGCTAAATTATTAGCTGATAATTTAGAGCAAAAAAACCGACTATTGGCCGATGTTTCTCATGAGCTAAGAACACCTTTAACGGCATTAAAACTCTCTATTGAAGTATTGCAGTTTAACTTAGAACCGAATATTGAGCGTGCGTATATCAAAGTGCATAGTAAAATTTCGCAATTGGATAACTTGATAGCGGATATATACCGTTCTGCACAGTATGACAATAATACGCTACGCCTAGATAAAGATGTATTTTCAATCAATGAGCTTATTGAAGATGTTCATCAAGATTTTATCCCTCGTTATAATGAAAAACCTCAAGGGCTGGCTGTGAACAGCCAAGATAATGTCACAATTGGGGTCGACGCAGAACGTATTAAACAGGTCATCATTAATTTGTTAAATAATAGTTTGGCGTATACGAATAAAGGTGGCGAAACTCGTTTGGCAATGTATGAAAATCATAGTGGGATCAGAATAACGGTTGAGGATTCAGCGCCAGGTTTAAGCGATGAAGACTTGGTCCGAGTATTTGAACGGCTGTACCGCTGTGAAGAGTCAAGGAGTCGAGATTTAGGGGGATCAGGTCTTGGGTTATCAATTTGCCAGCAAATAGTCCTTGCCCATGACGGTCGTATTTATGCTGAGCATAGTGAACTTGGTGGTGTTAAATTTGTTGTATTGTTACCCAAATAAGCTATTTTATTATTTGGTATTGAGGTGAGTAAGAAACGCCAGTAGGCGTTTCTTAATGTATATCGTTAAATTAGAATCGATAACTGATGCCGGCACCTAAAGTGTTTACATCTAAATCACCCATGTCAATGTATTGCCAAGCGACATTTACGGCGACGCCATTGTCCCAGTCATATTGCCAACCGGCCTCAGCAAATAGCCCTACGCCATCTTCATCAACGAGTTTGTTATTACCTCTGGCGATTTCATAGTTATAAAACTGAGCGCCTAATTTTCCGTAAATATAATTGTTCTCGGTTAGCTGATATTGACCTTTACCAGCGGCAACAAAGTTCGAGTAATCTACTTTGTTGGCATTGAGATTAAACAACAATTCATCATTACGGTCGCAGACAAATTTACTATTGGTAAGCTCTTTACACGTCCAATCATCGGCTTCAGAGCCTGTACTGATACCAGCCTCAAGCGCCCACGTTGAGTCTAATTGGTAATTATAATAAGCATATACTTGTCCTACTCCATCACCATCTTGGCTAGAGCTTTTATAGGATGCACCACCGCCAGAAACTTGTACCCCAACACGATGTTGTTCATCATTTTGAGCTGCTTGAGTGTTAAAAGCCAAAGCGGTTAATAGTGAGATTAAAGAGAGTGTTTTCATCGTTTCCGTTCCTGAATGTTTAACTTGGTACTTATGTTATAAAGTTCTTCTGTGAGAGTCTGTTGGAAGCGTGTTAGTTGATGTAGGGAGAGTGTGAAAATCTGTAAAAGAGTGATTAAATAACATGCTTTTAAGTGTGTCAGCCCCCCTAGCTGTGAGCCAGAGCGCAACAAAGGTAAGGGTTAACGCACTTTTTACTGAGTACCAGTGATAACAGTATCTATAAAGTGTATTACACCGTTGGAGATATAAACATTTTGGTTTGTGATATTAGTGACTGTTTCGATGAGTGTTTCAGTTAAGTTCATCGCGGCGGCGGCATCAGCTTCTCCTGACACGACATGATAGACCAGAAGGCTGCTGAGCTTGTCTGTATCTACCAGTAAGGCAGTAATAGTATCTAGCCCTAGGACTGTAAATGCTGTATCAGTGAGGGCAAATACGATGAATTTTTTCTCAGGGTTTGCGAAAGTGCTGTTAAGACTCGAGGATTAAAGAGTTGCATTCAGTGTATTATAGCTATCTGCATTTTTTTCGAGATCAACAATAGTTGATGTCTTGATTGACTCACAGGGGTAGCTACATTGCGATCATTATCGCTGTTACAGCTCATTAAAATCGATATAGTAAACGGCATAGATAAAGTGTGCATTAGTCCTGTAAATGTTCCATTTCTTCAAGGTAATAACTAAACGAACAATATTTGACTAATTTATAAACGTACTAAAATAGCTCAGCCTCTTGATGGGCGAGATTTCCTCGTAATTTCTCTACCATAATATTGAGATCATGATTGGCATTAGCAACGGTTTTACTGACCTTATCGCTTTGTGCTAACTGTTTATAGTTTTCAGAGATTTGCTGAAGTTGAAGTAAAGTGTGTTGTAATGATTCAGTGATGTTCGATTGTTGTTCTGCAGCGTGTGCGACTTGGTTATTAAGATGTGTCATTTGCTCCATTTCTTGAATAATTTCTCTCAAAGATTGTTGCGCGCGAGAGGTTTGCTCTGCATTTTTGGTGGTGATCGAAATTTCTTCTTGCATGGCACTGACTGCATTTTGTGCTGCGCTTTGCAGGTTGTTGATCACAGACGTAATACTTAATGTTGATTGTTGTGTTTTTGATGCCAAGCTTCTGACTTCATCAGCAACCACGGCAAAACCTCTACCCGCTTCCCCAGCTCTCGCTGCTTCAATAGCAGCGTTGAGGGCCAGTAAGTTAGTTTGTTCTGCAATACTACTGATCACGTCTAATACCGAACTAACACTGCCAGCTTGCTGTTCTAAGTCTTGGATCACAGCAGAGGTTTTTTCTACTTCTGAGACCAGTATTTTCATACTATTTGCAGAATTATCTACAATGTCAGCACACTGAGTTGCTTGATTAGTAACCGTGTTGGTGGAACCAAGCGCCATTTGGCTATGTTGTTGTAATTGTTCTGCAATTTCGGCTAAACCGGCAATGGTATTTTCCATATCAGTACTGCAGCGTGCTTGGTCATGTGAGCCTTTCGAAATTTGTTCGCTTACATTATCAATTTCGCTAAAAGCTTCTTCAACTTCACCTTTTACTACGGTGATGTTAGAGACCGCTTCAACAATATGTGTTTTTATATCGACGATGGCATTAGATAAATCTCCCAGTTCATCTTTGTACGGATACGCCATGGCTAAATCATATTTTCCTTCAGAGATTAAAATGGTGTTGGAGATCAAGCCACGCAGAGGCCGAATAATTGTTTTTTTAATCAGTTGCAACATTACTACGATGACGACGATAGAAATAATTAAGGCAATAATGGGGTACACGGTCATGACTAAAGTTTGCTGTTTATTGATTGATACAAGATGTGCATCAGAGGCGCTTTGTACATTGAGGCGTGTTGTTTGTAATAATTTGGCTAAATCTCGGTCTATACCTCGGACGAGTGTATCTGCTTGAACAAGGTTGTTAGTTGTTTGTAAATGGGCATGGCCTTGCTGATATTTAGAGAGGAGCTGAGCGTGTTGTTGTTGTATGCTCTTTAGTGTGGAGGCGTGTGAGCTCCCTGTGCCGCCAAGCTGGCGGATAGTGTTTGTTAAGCTGTTTTGAATCTCATTGTGATGCTCATTAAAGCGCTGCCAATATTTTTCTTCATTGCGAATAAGCACGTTCTTCCAAGCTTGGACCTGACTTTTGAATGTAGATTCAATGCTGGCAATGTGGTTTAAGCGGTGAATATCTTGGTGAAATAAGTCTTGATATTGATGAATTAAAAGTTCCAATCGAACAATACTAAAAATACTGCATGTTAAAACCAGTGCCATTGCACAGACAACAGGAAGGGTAATTTTGTATCTGATATTCATAACAACCTACTTCATCAATCAGTCACCATCAAGTGTTGATGACATCGTGAAGTTTGTCTAATTTAAAATCAGTTAATGCAAAAGTTGGTGTCGTAGCATTCATCGAAAAATACGAAAGTACAGGCTCAATCTTTAACCGTGGTGTCTTCATTGCGTGTATCAGTGTATCGATGGTGTCATGCGCAGGCTAAGGTGAGTGCAAAATAATCATCACTTTATTGTTGACTTATTACTCAGTTTTGATAAAAAGGTTGTTCATTAATATTTTCAGATAGATACAATGAATATACTAACCTCAGCAATGATTAATCGACCTTGGCAACTCCTGTGTGCCACGCTGTCGTGTATGCGCTGCGGTTAACGTTTCGACTAACCGCGATGATAGAAGCGGTTAGTAATCTTAGTTTTTCTCCCACCACTTTTATCGTCCTTATTTAAAGGAATGGCATTATGCCCGTTCAGGCATCATACATGTTTGTTATTTTTATTTGGTCAACAACCCCATTGGGGATAGTGTGGAGTAGTGAGTCTATGCCGCCCACGCTAAGTGTTTTTATTCGCATGAGCATCGCGCTGGTTTTGGCGGCATTTGTTGTCTCACTGAGCAATATTAGAGTGCCTTGGCATAAACGGGCTTGTACTTTATATACGTATTCAGCGCTGGGTATTTTTGGTGGCATGCTGATGAGCTATATGGCTGCGCAAACAGTGCCATCCGGAGTGATTTCTCTCATTTTTGGTATGGCGCCTATTATCTCTGGTTTATTGGCTCAACGGCTGTTAGGTGAAGCACGTTTTACAGCTATTAAATTTGTGTCGTTAGGGCTATCTTTGATTGGCTTATATTTAATTTGCGCGGCGCAAATTCAGACACTAAATTTACCGCCAAAAGGGCTGCTTTACGTATTCTGTGCGGTGTGTAGCTTTAGTTTAAGTGGCGTTATGATCAAAAGAGTAAAATTAGCAATTCACCCTATGGCAACCACGTTTGGCGCATTGGTATTTGTCACACCGCTGTTTGCGCTTTTCTGGTATTTGATTGATGGTGAATTTAACCCTGAGATATGGAGCGAGCGGTCGATGTGGGCAACGGTATATTTGGGTATATTTGGGTCTTTATTGGGGTTTTTGGCCTATTTCCATGTGTTACAAAAACTCTCAGCAAGCACCGTCGCATTATCCACCTTGATCACACCCGCTTTTGCTGTTGGTTTGGGGGCATGGCTTAATAATGAAACGATTACAGTGACCTTGATTGTGGGAGCCGTGACCGTGTTATTGAGTTTAGCCTTGTTTATTTTTGGCGATCAATGGTTAGTTGGTAAAGCAAAGTGTGCTGATTAATATCGTTATGTCATACGGTTATGAGAATAAGTCAGGCTTTATTCATGCAGGGTATGGTAAATGAAAGGGCAAACATGCCCTTCTCATACGTATTGTGCTGTATAGAATCAATCATTATGTGCAGAATTCAGGCGTGGATAATAATTTTTACTAGGATGGAGCCACTTTTTGACGACAATTGCTTTTCATTACCCAAGTCAGACTATATGTACCGATAGCTATACGACCACACATGATTGTATTGTGACTGCGCGAGCGCAAAAATTTTTTGATGTTGCACAAGGGCGCGTCTTTGCGACCGGCAATTGTGCGGAGATATACCACTTAAAAGAATGCTGGTACACCGGGGAATTCAAGCCGATCACCTGCGAGTTTTTAATGGTTGATCAAGAGAATAAGGTGTTTTTTGGTGAAGTTAGGCGTGGCTTTAAATATCTTGAACCTTTAGAGCAAAGTTGGGCGATTGGATCTGGCGCTAAGTGGGCTATTGCCGCAATGGATTTTGGCAGAAATGCCATAGATGCCTTGAGTTACGCGTGTACGAGAGATAAATCGACCGGTGGTCAGTTGCAATCGTTTCACGTCAATGATTGTATTGCGATTGAGCAAGGTCTAACATAAAGTATCTAATTATCAATGGTTTGATTCTATGGCAACATTATATATTACCGGAGCGGGCGTAAGTGCTCAAAGTGGTATTCCCACATTTAGGGGAGATGAAGGTTTTTGGACTATTGGCAGCAAAAACTATACCCCGCAAGAAATGGCCACACGCTCAATGTATATCGAACATCCGCTAGAGTTTCTGACTTGGTATTATCATCGCTTTGTGTGCTATCGAAATCACGGACCTAATGACGTTCATCGGTGGTTGGCTGATAAGCAATTAATAACACAAAATATCGATGGACTGGATGGTAAAGCGGGTAATGAAAACTATATTAGTATCCATGGTAGAATTGATGAAGTGACAGTATTCCACTCTCAAGGCGATAAGGTAAGTCGTACTCTTGCACCATGGGCGGAAATAGATGAAACGCACTTAAGTGACTCTTTATTATCTTTGTTTAGAATCGGTAAAAATGGCCCACAATTAAATGAGTCTTTGAAGCCGTATGTACTTTTGTTTGATGAATACTACACTGACCTTTATCAAATTAATGTCGCCCAAGAGCGCATGTTAAATGCGGATAGAATCGTTTTTATAGGGACATCGTTCAGCGTCAACATTACGCAAATGGCGTTAGATATTGCACGGGAAAAGTCGATACCGGTAGAAATTGTCGACCCTGATCCCGCGCATGTACGTTATCATAATGTTACGGTTCATCGTATGACTGCACAACGCTATATAGAATATATAAAATGATCCAGGTTACAACGCTTTGCAAATGGCTTTATGAAGCGCTTTAATGTCTATTGGCTTCGCGAGGTAGTCATCCATGCCAGCAGCTAAGCATTTTTTAGCTTCTCCACTCATGGCGTTCGCGGTTAACGCAATAATATGACTGTGTCGGTCATCACCAGAGCGTTGACGTATCGCTTGTGTAGCTTGATATCCATCCATGTTGGGCATTTGGCAATCCATAAGAATAACGTCGTAAGGTGTGTCGGATGCTTGATCAAGCCTCGCTAATGCTTGTTCTCCGTCAAATGCAAAATCGTACTGGAGTTGCCACTTTTTCAAAATCTGAGCGAGAACAATGCGATTTACAGCGTTATCTTCTACCACTAATATTTTGAAATCAGTCGGGATGTCTTGTTGATTTCGAGCTTGCTGAGACGTTAAGTCAGGCGCTTCACCAATTCCCAGAACCAGTGTAAAGCTAAAGACACTGCCGATGCCAAATTCGCTGGTGACACTGATGCTGCCAGACATGAGTTCACACAAGCGCTTGACAATTGATAGCCCTAAACCGGTACCACCATACTGACGCGTCGTGCTTTGATCTGCTTGTGAAAAAGGAGAGAACAGCGAACTTTGTACTGTGTCACTCATGCCAATGCCTGAATCGGAGACTTGACCATTGATAATGCATTTTCCATCATGCTCTACGCTACATAATGTGACTGTGATATGACCTTGTGCTGTGAATTTAATCGCATTACTAATTAAATTTTGCAGCACTTGCTTTACGCGAACAGGGTCACCAACCAGATACTGATGTTTTAAATTTGATAAGTTAAAATCAAGGCCGATGCCTTTTTCATTACACTGAGTTTGATAAGCTAATTTGAGCCCGTTAATTAAATGATGTAGTTCAAACTCGGTTTGTTCTAACGATAGCATACCCGCGTCAATTTTAGAGAAATCTAAAAAGTCATTTAACAAGCGGGTGAGAGATTGTGTACTGCGGTTTGCCACATCGACCATATTTTTTTGAGTATCATCTAATGTTGATTGCTCTAGCAGTTGTAGCATGCCAACAATCCCGTTCATTGGCGTACGGAGTTCATGACTGACATTGGCAAGAAATAAGCTGCGAGTTTGTAACATTCTTTCGGCAAGATCTTTTTGTTCTGTTAAGGCAATTCTGGTTTTTACCCGTTCATCAACATTCTGAATTGCACCATATAATCGAATGCATTGGCCATTCTCGAATACCGCTTTACCTTGTGTTTCTATCCAGACTTGACTCCCAGTGGCGGTATTTAATAAGAACTCTGCTTTCCATGGTGCACCGGTTTCAATCGCGGTATTGACTAAACTTGTTACCGTATCGCGGTCTTCTTCTTGATAGAATTGAATCGCAGTTTCTAAAGTCGGTTGAAAGTCATCCGATACTTCGTGGATTGCTCGAGTTGTATCAGTCCATATCACCGTATTATTGAGCAAATTGACTTGCCAACCACCAATGATGGCAAGTTCACCCATTACATGCTGAATTTCCTGGTTTTGCTTCATGAGCAAAAGCGATTGGTTACGTGTTATTTCATTACCAATCCACTGTGATAATAGCCATACAAAGTCATGATCATCTTGTGTAAATTGACCTTTATGAATATCGGGTGATGAAAAGTTTACTGTACCATAGCGATTGCCTTGCACTAATAAGGGGGCGCCAATATAGCTTTCGAGACCAAAATTTAGATAGCAAGGGTGAGTTGCAATGTGGCTGTCACTGGCATGATCAAATGCCAAAGACGAGTTGGCTGCTAAGGTATGACAGCAGTATGTTTCGCCCAGTGGGAATTGCGCACCGACAGGTAGGCTGTTATCAGGTGTATGAACATGTTCAACATAATAAGTTTGTGCCTGAATTTGGCTAACAATCGCAATTTGACAGTTAAAGATGCGGCACCCTAATTGCAAAAGTTCTTGGATTTTTTGCTCAAATGGTAATGTGTGGTCCGCAGTAATTGAATGCAAGAGTTTTAATTTATTCATGGGCATACGCCTTCCTAAGCAACAACATTTGGCAGTATAACGAAGCGTGTTAAAAAAGCGAATTTCTGTGTATTGGTAAAGTTTATGCGCTTAATAAACTCAGTACTTCTTTTGTAGCCAGATTGTAGGTCGTAGCCAGTAGCAAAACTCGGTGATTTTGACTATCTAATTTTGTGGCATTATTACACTGCTTGAGTCGTTTACATATGGCGGCTAAAACTTGGCTTTGCTGAGATATAAGCTGCGCTTGCGCTTCTATTAATGCCAAAATTGCCGAGAGTTCATGCCTGGGTAACGCTGAGAAATGTGGGTTGTAGGCAAAATAGCACTCAATTGCAGTGAGTTGTTGTTGATTGCGTTGCTGTAGCGCTTGGATAAGCCCTTCATTGCTTTCAAACAGTAACAATGAACGGATGTAATTAAAAGGCGGTAGAATGTTGCTTGGGTTAGCAAATAATACATGCAGTACCGTATTGCCTTGGGCGTTTTTTTGCGAAAAACCGCCATTATGCTTTAGCGATGGCGTAAAAAAATTAAACCGGTCGCTGTCGTTAATTCCGGCTATTAAACCAGTAGGCAAAGTTTTACGCTGTGCTAGCTGTTCACATAAATCTTGATAAAACCCATAAACTTGTGGGTTTTGTTGTGCGCTTTGGTAGATGAATTTCAATTGCAGTATGTTATCTGGTTCTGTTGAATTCTCATATAGTTCATACACAGCAGCAATGTCTTGCTGTTTTATCAGTGTAATCAATGCTGATATGCAGGGTTCCACAATATATTACCTCTTAATAATAATCGCTCTATGCTATGTGAAAGCACGATAAAGAAAAAGGCTTGAACTCTAAAATTTAACGCCCATATATTTAATTCTAGTAGGGAAAGGAAGTGATATGACGTTATTTATCTGGCTATTTGTTTATGTGACTATGATCCCCCTGATTATTTATATATTCATAAGGTTGGTTAAATGGGCTAAAGGTATGCCTAAAGGGGCATACCTTTTTATCGCGTTCATGCCATTGATTTCATTGTTTCCGATACCTCCAACGGTATTTAAAAATGTTGCAAAAGCAAAGCAGGAGCAGCGAAAAAAGCAAACAGATAGTGATCAGTAATAGCAAAACTATCGCTAAACTATGCGGGTTACTCGCTTATGCGTCCTATGGGTTATGACTTACCTTCTGATATGATTAATCTATAACCCCAGATATAAAATAGGCCACATAGGAACCAGAGCATGCCTGCAATAACCGCAAAAATACTTGCTAATGCGGGTTGTAAGAGTAGCAAAGGCAATGTTGCCCCACCACGCACGATGCATAAACTGCCAATAGTAAATATAGCAAAGCGTGTTAAAGGGATATGAGGGATCAGTTTGGCAGCACTGAGGGCATACAACGCACATAACAAAAATAAACTGGAAATAAACAGCGTTGCCAATGGTGCAAAGTATGTTCCTTGTATTGCGGAGTCAATAATTATGCTCGGCGCTAATTGGGCTCGATAACATTGCTCACCCAGCACAATGCATGACATATGTGCAACTGCAGTAACGGTTGCTGTGAATGCGCAAAACAGCAGTAGAGCGCGGGCAAATATGAGGGATTTGATCTTCATTTATTGATGCCTCTTAGTAAATGTGCCTAAAAATACGATTGTGCTCGCAGAATGTAAACGGGTGTGCAACTAACCAAGCTATGTACACTTAAGTATTTTGTATTAATGAAACCAACCAATTTTTAAATATAAGGATACGCTGTATACGAGGCGATGATGGGTCATGTAAGCAGGTATAGCGTATCTCTGGTTTGGCGCGGATATCAAACGGCGCCACTAGCAGTCCTTGGTCAATAAAATGCTTAGCTTGACGGGCTGAACCTAAGCATGCGCCATGGCCGGCCATAACGGCGCTTAATGCAATATCCATATTGCTGACTTCTAGCCATTGATTATGATTGTCAGTATGCGTGAGCCCTGCGGCGGCAAACCAATTAGCCCAGTAATCGTTTTTTGTATAATTGACTAACCAGCATTTTTTAATGTTTTCAATGCTAGAAAAATCAAATTCTTGGGCCAGTTTTGGTGAGCATAATACGACCGTTTCATCACTAAATAAAGTGGTTTGTTCTAATTCAGGGTATGTTGATTGCCCATAACGAATAGCGATATCAACATGACCATGTTTGATATCTTCTACGTCTGTAGACACAATAACCCTAACAATTATGTTAGGGTGGTCGACTGAGAACTTCCACAAATTAGGCATGAGTAGCATTGAAGCAAATGACTGGGTGGTTGTAACCGTAATACAGCCAGGAATAGGCTCACTTTGAATGCTACGAATGCCATGGGTAATTGTGCCAAACCCATTATTTAATGCCATCGCAAGTTTTTCCCCCTGTGCAGTCGGTTGCATAGACTTGCCTTTTCGGAAAAATAACTTACAACCAAAGTTTTGTTCTAGTAATCGAATCTGTTGGCTAATGGCCGCTTGTGTTACGTTGAGCTCTAACGCAGCTTTACTATAGCTGTGATGACGGGCGGCAGCCTCAACGCAGCGTAGCGCAGTTAAATGAGTTAATTCACTAAACATAAGTTTTTCTTATAGTTACTGTTAAAAATGATCGTTCGCGTCTTATTTGTATTCTAGCCATACTGGTGTTTTAAACACAGAGCCTCTTAGGTGAGTAAGATGCATAAATATAGTAAGGTTATTGAAAATAATGGTATTTCATTTAGTTCTGAAATGAAAGAAGAGACATGTTGGATTGCGAAAGTGATTAAAATGATCGCTGAAAAGCTACCAAGCGAATATATGAGTAAATTAAAATAATATTATGTTACTAGGTTCGCTTTGGTGTCGTTTGGTTGTTTGCAATGAGTTTGCGCTTTATAGTCATACTCATTCCCAAAAAGGACAATGAACTATGGAAATCAACAGTGTTAAGAATAAAACGATACTGATCACTGGGGCATCAAAAGGGGTGGGCGCTGCATGTGCTCATGCATTTGCCAGCACCTATTCGCAAGGGGTCAATTTAGCGTTAGTTGCGCGTAATCTCGACCCACTTGAGCGATTGCAAGAAGAACTGCGTGAGTATACACAGTGTCGTACTGTACTGATTGTCGCCGATATGGCGAATTTGGAAGAGTGTGATTTGGCTGTGTCACAAACAATCGATGCTTTTTCGCAAGCGAGTATTGATGTTTTAGTTAACAACGCAGGGCTTCACGTACGGGGGGAGTTTATTACTCGTCGCGCGCAAGACATATCTGCCATGATTGATGTAAACCTACGGGCACCCTTATATCTTTCAGCGTTAGTGTTGCCATATATGCACCGGAATAATCAAGCGCCTTGCGCAATAGTCAATGTTGGCTCGCTGGCTGGTATGACTCCGTTACAAGGAGCGGCTACTTATAGCGCAACAAAGGCTGGATTGCGTGCTTTTTCCTATGCATTGCATGATGAACTTGCCGACCATAATATAAATGTGGCAGTGGTTTCACCTGGTCCTATTGATACTGGTTTTATCATGCAGGAGATGGATCAAGTAGAAGATATTGTGTATTCACAGCCTATGAGTAGTGCGACACAGGTAGCAGCTGCTATTGTACGGCTAAGTATGTCAAAGCAATATGAAATAGCAATGCCAAAAATGAGTGGCTTACTTGCTACACTTGGCTATTTATCGAGTCGGTTCAGGCGTTCAGTGCGGGGTACTTTGTACCGAATTGGCAAGAAAAATAAAGAAAAATATCGCCAACGATGTGATTAATCAGTGTGCTACCGCCATCTTATTAGCGAATAATATTTAACTTCGATTAATTATGTACTTTCACATTGTTTGCACTTTGTGTTGCAACAGTTGAGTCTCCGAAGTAGAGAATATGTGGGAGTCACCATGAGCAAGCAAACCTATTTGACAGGCTCAATCATCGCGTTGAGTTTATTTTTTGGTAATGCCAGTGCCACAATACAATTGTCAGACCGTAAAAAACCACCGACTAAGTCAGAGCCGAAAAAAAATACAGCACAATTAGATACACAGTTGCGTGCGTTGATATCGCAATTCGGCTTAACTGGTGATGTGGAGGGCCAAGATACCGCGCCAAACATCAGTGATCCAATACCACAATTGGGGATGCAGCTATTTTTTAGTAAAGCGCTTGGCGGTGAAAAGAGTGTTGCATGCGCGACTTGTCATCACCCCAAATTGGGAGGTGGGGATAGGTTGAGCTTATCGATAGGTGTCAATGCCATTGACGCAGACATTATAGGGCCAAGACGACAAGCCGTTAATAATGAAATTGATATACCTCGTAATTCGCCAACGATTTTTAATGTTGGTTTAGCAAAGAAAGCTTTATTTTGGGATGGCCGAGTTGAACAGGTGACGCGTGAGGAAGATGGTAATGTACGCACCTTTATCAGCACCCCAGATTCTGGGTTCGGGATAGCAGATGAAAACGCGGGGTCTACGCTTGTTGAGGCGTTATCTCGCTTTCCTGTAACATCAACACAAGAAATGCGAGGAGCTGCATTTTCCGATGCGAGTACGACAGAAGAGATTCGTAGTCATATCGCTCAGCGTATTGGCGATTATGGCTCAGAGGAAGGAGGCCTTGCAACGAATGATTGGCTTGCAGCATTTCGACTCGCATTTGACAGTGAACAAAGTGCTGAGTCATTGATCACATTTGATAGTATTGATTTCGCACTAGGTCAATATCAAGCATCATTCGTGCTGGTGGATAGTGATTGGAGTCGCTATGTTAAGGGGGATAAAAGAGCGCTTAATCCAGCGCAGAAACGGGGTGCAAAGCTATTCTTTACACAAGCCGCAGAGGGTGGAGCTGGATGTGTGAATTGCCATAGCGGAGAGCGCTTTAGCAATGACGGCTTCTTTAATTTGGCATTCCCACAATATGGCATAGGTAAAGATGTTAATGGTGCCGATTTAGGCAGAGCGTTACTTGATGCTCAACCACAAAATCAATTTGCTTTTCGCGTACCGAGCTTATTAAATGTCGGTTTAACGGCCCCGTATGGGCATGCAGGGGTGTATGACACGTTAGCACAAGTTGTATCGCATTATGTTGATCCAGCTAAGGCGATTGAAGCATTCTTTCAGCGTGGGGGGGCGTGTGGTCTCAAGCAATTCTCCTTAAATGAAAATTGTGATGTATTAAATAATCAAGCAAGAGAAAACAGCCAGTTAGCGCTCACATTATTGCAAAGCTCGCCTTTCGTTGCTGCCCCATTAGATATGGCTCAACAAAAAGACTTAGTAGCATTTTTGCACGCATTAACAGACAATTGCACAAAAGATAGTCGTTGTTTGCAAAAGTGGATCCCAAATAGACGGACGGTTGATCCTGACAATTTACGCTTAAATGTACTTAACCGCCATAAAGGATAGAGTTCTACCCAATGAAAGTGACGATACGTGTCAAATTATTATTCATGATCTTGATCGCTAATTCGGCGTTAGTGATGGCTATTTATATTGCTAACCAGCTCGCTTTTGAGAAAAGCTTTGCTCAGTATGTGCAAAGCAATGCGCGAGATAAAATGCAGCCTGTCATTGTTAAAATGGTGACAACGTATAAAGCACACAATGGATTTTCTTGGGTTAAGCATCGCTCCCCTGAAATGGGGGAGGTGATAAAGTTATATAGAACGGCGAACGGAAAAAGCGCGGAACCACCGCATCGAGGAAAAGGACCTCCGCCTCGTGGCAGCGGGCATAAAAAAGGTGCTGGACCAGAACGAGGATATAAAAAAGAGGAACAAGATGTTCGACATAGACCGCCGAAAGGCGATAAACGACCAGAGCGTCGACCCCCGCACAAGGGAGGGGCCAATCGGTTGTTATTTAAAGGCGTTGATGGTCAATTATTGTTAGGTAAAGCCGACATGGGCCCAGCGGCATTGTGGCTCCCCATGTATTTTGGGGACGACAATATAGAAACTGCTGGGCAAGGAGAATTAATCGGGTACTTAGGAATTGAAAATGGCTCGGTGGTTACTTCTCGATTCGATGCTATTTTTTCTAAACAGCAAGAGCAGCAATTTATGCATATTGCACTGTTGGCATTGTTAATAACTGTGATTTTGGCAATTCCATTTAGTAAATATTTAGTGCAGCCTATTATTCGCTTACGTCGTAATGCTCGACGCCTTGCTGGGGGGGACTATGCGCATAAGGTGCAGCTTGACCGCCAAGATGAACTCGGTTTATTAGCGCGTGATATGAATAAGTTGGCTGATACTTTGGCGAAAAACCAAACTGCTAGGCAGCAATGGATTGCGGATATCTCCCATGAGTTACGCACCCCAATTGCCGTTATTCGTGCTGAACTTGAAGGCATGATAGATGGGGTGATTGATACTGATGAAATCCAATTAAGCTCTTTGTATGAAGAAATAGAGCGCCTCACGAATCTGGTAGACGATTTACATCAACTCTCACTATCAGACCGGGGCGCGCTGACATATAATATGCTGCCTTGTACGCTAGCGGGTGTACTCAATCGCTGCATTGATAAGCGCAATACGTCGCTGAGTTTATTTGATGTGAAAATAAGGTGCAATGAGGCCCTAACGTTACATTGTGATCCACAAAGAATGAGTCAATTGTTTGATAACCTCCTACAAAACACCATACGTTACACTGATACGTCCGAAAAAGTAAAAGGGCGGCTCACGGTAAACGTTACGCAAAATGAGAAAACAACCCAAGTCGTCTGGCAAGATAGCTCCCCCAGTGTTGAACGTGATCAACTACCAATGCTATTTGACCGTCTTTATCGAGTAGATAGTGCAAGGACTCGGCAAACAGGGGGATCCGGGTTGGGGCTTGCTATCTGTACCAGTATTGTCGAAGCCCATCACGGCACAATTGAAGCCGACTTGAGTGATTTGGGTGGGCTCGCTATTATAATAGAGTTTACTCATTAAAAAATGGATAGCGACTTTTGGATAAGCCACGCATATTGATTGTAGAAGATGAACCCAAGCTTGCTGATATCCTCAGTAAGTATTTGACTAAAGCGGAATATGAAACGCATATTGTTGTTGATGGTGCTGACGCTGAGCACGCATTCAACCACTTTGACCCACATCTTATTTTATTAGATATCATGCTACCTAATGTGGATGGAATAGAGATATGTAAAATAATACGTGCTAAGTCGAATGTACCTGTAATTATGACTACGGCTAAAGTAGAAGAGATTGACCGTTTATTGGGCTTAGAGATTGGCGCCGACGACTATGTATGCAAACCATATAGCCCAAGAGAAGTTGTCGCACGAGTTAAAGCTGTACTGCGCAGAATGGCGCTTAATAGTAATGGTGAAAAGCACGATGCTGAGAAAAAACTCAAATTGGATGACAACACGTTCTTTGCATCATTTTTATCAAATAGTATTAGCTTAACGCATGTTGAATACTTACTTTTGAAGTCAATGCAGGCGCATCCGGGGCGGATATATAGCCGGGATAAACTAATGGATCACATTTACGATGATGATCGTATAGTGAGTGATAGAACCATTGATAGCCATATCAAAAAGATCCGCAAAAAACTACATGATATAGCGCCAGAGCATGAGTTTATTCATTCAATTTATGGTGCTGGTTATAAATTTGAAGCACAAGGTGTGTAGTACTCGGCGCAGTTAGTTACGCAGCACATAGCGATGTGATGAATATCAGCTATATCTATGATCATTTTCCATGGGGCGCTTTATTTGGAGTCAAGACACCATAAATACCAGCTAAAGTGGACAACGACAGTGTCGTTAATTTAAAAGTATTCAGTATTTATAGCATCTGCAAAGTGTTACGGCTTCGTATAAACTGAGCTGTGATGTGATTACTATTTCGTATTTGGTAAATAGGTGAATGAGCAAGCATTCGTTTTACTTGCTCAACTATATGACTCTGCTTCTCTTAATTGAAAACTAAATTCAGTGCCTACACCCACCTTGCTTTGTACTCGGATCTCGGTTTTTAGTAATTGAATTAGACGTTCTGTAATAGCCAAACCGAGTCCAGCGTGTGATTTCTTACACCCTTTGGCATTACTTGCTCGGTAGCGCGCCTCAAAAATATAGGGTAACTCTTTTGCGGAAATACCGACTCCCGTATCTTTTACTGACAAGGTGAGGTTTTCTCCATGCTGATTTATCGCTATTTCTATCGCGCCATGTTCTTGCGTGTGACGTAATGCATTTTCAATGAGGTTCGTGAGCACCCGTTCCAATTTCCCAATATCCGAGTAGGCTTTTATATCACAAACAGCTGGTGATATGGTTAAAGAGATCCCCATTTTCTCAGCTCGAATTGCAAACTTGGCCATCACGTCATATAACAGTTCGCCCAAGTTGAATACTTCAAACTGCACATTCGCGTGACCTGATTCTAAATGGGCCAGTTCAAAAATTTGGTCAATGAGAGATTTCAGTTGTTCGCAATTTTTGAGCGCGATATCAAGATGTAATTTTTGCTGCTCTGGTTCATGTTTCTTGAGCGAAATAATTTCTAAGTATCCTTGTAGTGACGCAAGAGGAGTACGTAAATCATGTGACAAATGCGCTAGCAATTGGCGACGTTGGTCGTCAAGTTCAGCAAGTTGCTTTACTTGTGTATCAATGGTTTTTACCATGTTATTGACGCTTTCACCAAGTTGATGTACTTCGTTACTATGTGCTTTATTCCAATCTAATAACGTAATTTTAGTGATATCAAATTGTGCATGCTCGAGTTGTTGTATATGTTCTGTCAGTGCTGCAACAGGCCGCGTTAAATATTTGAAGAGTAACAGCAGGGCGGTTAATAAAAACCCGAGGGCTAAACCCAACCAACTTAAACCAATAACGAGTTGGTCATTACTTTTTATGTTACTGACAATCGAGTCATAAAGTTTGGAGCCAATTATGACATATAAATAGCCTTGTAGAGTCTCACCGTTGTACACAGGAGCAACAGAAAATATTTTTTCTCCGGATAAATTGCGAGGATCATCGCCATACACGGGTAATTGTTCTGGACGTTCTATCAATTGTACTAAGGGTACAAGGTCAATGTGTTGACGTTTAACTTCCCCAGGTTTTGCTGAATAAGTTAAGAGTTTGCCACTTGGGTCAACAAAATAAAACTCAAATGACGGCCCGAGGATCATTAAAGTATGAAATAAATTCTCAAGGGCTTTGTAGTCATATACCCCTTGTTGAAGTAAAGGGTTATCTCCAACGAGATGCTCCGCTAAACCCATATGTAACTGTTGCTCAGCTTGAGCGCGAGATACTTGTGATAATGCTTGGGTCCACCAAATAAACAACGAAGCGATTAAAATGAAAATACCAGCCAATGACATGGCGAGCTTGTGGTATAAAGACAGTTTCATGACTTATGCCTGTGTTAGTTGCTTCGCGTTAAGCTTGTAGCCTACGCCCCAGACGGTTTCAATGACTCCTTCACCGCCGTATTTTTCGAGCTTACTGCGTAATCGGTTAATATGAGAATTAACCGTATGCTCATAACCAGAGTGTTGATAGCCCCAGACCGATTCAAGCAATTGTGTTCGAGAAAAAACTTGATTTGGGTGAGCAGCGAAAAAGTGTAATAACTCAAATTCGGTTGCAGTTAGATCAAGTGCCTGTTCACTTAAACTTGCTTCATGACAAATTGTATCGATACCCAGTAGACCGAGTTGCAAACGTGCTTGCTCCGGTTGGGTGCTTTGCTGCTCTTTTGCCTGTAATAGCCGAACATGGCGCAGCTGCGCTTTTACTCGGGCTTGGAATTCTCGGTAACTAAATGGTTTACAAATATAATCATCAGCACCCATTTCTAGCCCAATAATTCTATCCATTTCACTGCTTTTTGACGTTAATAAAACAACGCTAATGTGTGGACTCGATGTTTTGATCTCCCGACACAGTGTTAATCCATCAACTCCTGGGAGCATGATATCTAACAATACAATAGCGTAGTTTTCTTGTTGCAGCTTATCCATGGCGCTTTCCCCATCAAACACATGGTCGACGTCCAACGATAATTCAGTTAAATGAACTTGTAGAAGACGCGCAATGTCTTGGTCGTCTTCTACAATCAATACCTGTTGTTGCATAATGTGGCCTTATTACCGCCCACACTCTGCGCATAGGCGTTATTTAACTCTTGTTATAGTGACGGCCATGAGTGGGTTGTCAAATTTATGGGCAGAAGTCAGTACGGAAGAGCTTAGTCCGTCATCATTGCCAACAACACCGGGATGCATAGCCACTTTATCAATGTCATCACGTTCTGCGTTAAAACCTTCACCACCATCGGCAGGACCAGGCATTGAGCCACTTTGTTCAGAATTAGCTTCTGTCCCAGAGTCATAAGCTCGAGTGGTCATTTTAGCGTAGTCGCCAACAGCCATTTGTGACACATCAATGCTATTAAGACCGGTAAAGCCATCATTTGTATTCACCATCATCGTAACTAATGAGAGTTTTTGGTCAGTTAAGCTGGTCGTTGTCAGCATTAACTCAGCCGTTTTACCTGGCCCTAAAGGTGCAGCGCCAGAGACTGAGCTATTGACGACAGATAGTCCGAGTAGCCCAGAGTTATCACCTCCCTCAGCTAGAGATTCAAGTTCTGCACTGGCCATTTCGCCAATCGTCCAAAATTGGCCACTGGTATGCAGTGCCGCACCAAGAGGCGATAAAGGCTGACCATGAGTTAAATTTATGGCAGTTACTTTAAACTCATATTGAGTTGGCTCTGGTGCAGGCTCTGGTGCCGGTGCCGGAGGTGTAACCGATGTCGTGTTATTATCACTACCACAGGCTGCTAATAGCAAACAAGCAAGTGAAATTATTGGGGTGAACTTATTCATAATATGCCCCTTACTTAACTGTTACTGTCACTTTAGCAACAGGGTTTAACCAACGATGTACGGTGTTATGTAAATCACTTTTACCACCAACAGCTTCATCATCACCTACATTACCTCGGTGAATGTGAATCATAGAGTTGCCTTCTACATCAGTCACACCAGCGCCTTGTGTACCAGGTGCGACACCAGGAGAAGCTGGGATCCCAGGTGTGCCAGGTGCGCCAGAGCCTTCAACAACTAATTCATTGTTTGCTTCTGTGCCAGCGTCATAAGCATTCAAATAGATATGGTACGTGCCAGCTTCTGTTGGAATTTTCCATCCATCTAACCCGATGAAGCCATCATTGGTTGGCAGCATCATCGCGACAATCGACAGCGTGGTATTATTTTCTGCTGTTGTTAAGCTACCCATTGCTGAGCTAGCTGGCGCGAGCAACCCTCCAGCTGGGTTTGCGAGTTTGTCGGCATTAATACTGTCAAGTGTTGTAGATAACGCTTCAATACTGCCACCTTCAGCCATGGCTTGTAGGCCTTCGGAAGCGGCTTGACCTGTTTGGAATAAATGTGCATCACTGGTGTGGGCACCAATTAGTATGGGGGTGAAGTAAATGCCTTGCGTCAGGTTTGTGATTTTCACATCTACAGCAGCAGCTTGGGCTGCTGACATTGCTAATAAACTGCTAGTGCAAACAAGTGATAGTAATTTAGCCTTCATGATATTCTCTTTCTTGGTTGTTATGACAGGATTAAGGATGCAGGTTAAATGTCTCGTTGGTTTCACTAAAACATCACGTTTTTATCACAATATTAGTGCGAGTTATTCACACTTGTTTTAATTGTTGTTTTTAAAAGAAAAAACCGCACAAGAGTACGGTTTTAAGTCGATTGATTCGATCGTAAAACTTTATTGCCAATAGCCTAATGCCATTTCTGTTGTAAATCCGGGGCCAAATGCGGCTAACACTCCTTGCTCCATACTAGTCCGTTGTGAGAATTGTCGAGCGAGTACATCGATAACAGCCACGCTGGATGTATTCCCGGTATCGCGTAAGCAAGCTCTGGAATAATCGAGTGCGTCATCAGACAGAGTTAAGCAACGTGTCACTTCGTCTTGAATTCGACGACCTCCAGTATGGAAAATGTAAAAGTCTAGCTCGCTCGCTCGTTTATTTGCATGCTCTGTTATAAAAGTTTCAATATGTGGCGCTGCCTTGGAGATTGAGTACATGACGTCTTTATCGAGGGAGAATTTGAAACCAGAGTCAGTTAACGTGTATTGAATATACGCTTCGGTGTCAGGCATAAAGTGGCTCTGCGTATGGGTAATATGAAAGCCATTGCAGTCATTGTCAGCACGCATAACCACGCTTGCCACACCATCGCCAAAAAGCGAGTCGGTGATA
Source organism: Pseudoalteromonas sp. MMG013 (assembly GCF_018100885.1). NCBI lineage: Bacteria > Pseudomonadati > Pseudomonadota > Gammaproteobacteria > Alteromonadales > Pseudoalteromonadaceae > Pseudoalteromonas > Pseudoalteromonas sp. MMG013. The sequence goes on from NZ_JAGJEE010000019.1 coordinate 70,252, forward strand.
AAGTCTTGTAACCGATTGGCACTGCGATGAAAACACAATGATGATGTTTCTAATGACACAATAAGCACGTTATTGCGTTTAGAGGCTTTGCAGTGCTCTGCCGCGCGATTAACAGCAGATGCGCCCGCTACACAGCCTAGCTGTGCTATTGGGAGTTGTATGGTATTGGCTGGCAAACCTAAATCATTGATTAAACAAGCTGTGAGCGAAGGCATCATAAACCCAGTACAGGAGGTAACGATAACCATGGTTACGTCCTTGGGCTTAAGTAGCGCTTGTTGCAGTGCTTTAGAGGCCGCATCATACGCCATAGTACGGGCAACTTTTTGGTAAATAGCGCCACGTTCACCAAAATCTTGTAGAGACAAAATTTGCTCTAGCGGCAGTATCATATGTCGTTTTTGAATTGCGGAGTTTTCAATCATTTTGAACGCTTGATGCTTATGCGGTGCATCTTGATGCAATTCATCTAAAAACGATAACATATCGCTATTTGTGACAATGTTTTCTGGGTGTAATATTGCAGGTCGAGCAAGTGTTGGCATGGTGTTTTCCTTAATCAAATAGGGGAGAGGTAAGCGCTATGTTTACGCGACCTCCTTGGTCTGACTAAGATTGAGATATTTTTAATATGAATTCATAACGAAATTATAACAAGTTAATAACAAATTGAGTGTGTATTCATTTACCTAATTTTGCTAGGGAAACAAAAAATAGTTTATATCTCAATTAGTAGTGCGCCATATGTCGATTAAGGGGGGGCTACAAAAGTGCTGTATTGCTCAAGCATATGATGTAAAAAATTAACATCATATTGAAATATTGAAGTCGTTTTACTCGTTTGAGCAATTGCTGATTGTGTTCAGATAACTTTTGGGTGTGCTGGTGATTGTTTTCTAATTTACGCGTATGCAAATCATATTGATATTGTAGTTGTTTATAAGAAAGGGTGTAACTATGTAAGGTGTTTGTTTGCGCAATCAAATTACGTTCGGCATTTTGCAGTGTCAATTGTTGTTGTTCAATATGAGATTTAGATAGGGCTCTTTGTCTAATTAAACGAATAGACAGCGTTTGCAACCGACTTACATGGCGAGCAACCCGTTTGTTGGCCGATGAAAGGGCTGTTATTTTGATACTCGATGATATTTTTAGTCGTTGAAGCTTGTTAGAAAATCGACGACAGAGTGATTTATATTTTCTAAGTCGTCGCCTTAACTGGTGGTTTTCTCTACGTAGTTCGTTTAATTGTGTGTCATTTTTGAATATCCCGCGTGTGATAACGGCCATGATCCGTTTTTTTGTGCTTGTTTCTTCAGGATGCAAAATGGGCAAAGGGGTAACATTCATATTCGGCTTCATAGTCCTATCCTTTAAACTTGACGAGTAGTAGTGATGTAAAATAGCTTCTTGACCTAAAGCTATAGTGCTATTGTAAATTGGTTACCTGAAATAACGCTTAATAGGTACCAATGAAAGATGGCTTTTTTTCGGATGCATTATTGATGCTGATATAGGATTGACAGAGCTCTAAGCAGGTGATGTCTGTCACTGGGTTTTGACTGCTATTTGCGCGAATTAATACAATGTCGACAATTGGCAACGCTGGGAGTGATTGGCAGTCGAGCGGGGTTAAGTCGCCAATGCTCAGCTTTGCCATAGCACCAATTGCCACTCCACTTCTGACGATACCGCGTTGTGCGCTTGCACTGCCGCTGCAAGCAATGATTTTAAATGCACGATTTTGTTTATGTAACCCGTCTGTAGCTGCTTGGTGAAAGCGACAATCCCGCTGAAATATCGCAATAGGCAAAGGCTCAATGCGGTGCGCATTAAAGAGAGGGTTGTATGTCCATACCCCTTGCGATGATTCAAGCGTGTATCCTTCTTCGGTGTCAGAAGAGCGCGTAATGATGCCTAAATCTAGATGTCCGCTATCAATCATGATCTTTACGCGATTGCTTGGAGTACATGTGATTTGTAGGTCTAAATTTGGCCAGCATTTGTGTAGTAATTTTATCAGTTTAGGGAGTACTGATTCAGCATAGTCATCCGGACAGCCTAAGCGTAATAAGGTACTTGGTTGAGCTGCATTCATTTGTTTTACTGTTTCATCATGTAATTGCACAAGTTGTTTAGCGTAACGTGCGAATACTTGCCCATCATGAGATAAGTTGAGTAGTCGGCCTTGTTTTTGGAAAAGCTTTTTATTTAGATCTTGTTCTAGCTTTTTCATTTGCATGCTAATTGCTGATTGAGTTCTATGAACTTGTTTTGCGGCACGAGTGAAGCTGCCAGTTTCAACAAACGCCAGAAAGCTTCTTAAAGCATCAATATCCATTTATAAACCTTAATCTATTCGATATCTTGATAGGTTATATCAAAATTATCCGTTAGTCAGTAGGGTAAATAATCGCTAACGTATTTGCTAATTAATCCAACAGGTATTGTATATGCAGTTATTTATAGGGAATAAAAATTATTCGTCTTGGTCACTAAGAGCATGGTTGATGCTGGCAAAGTCGGGTATTGACTTTAATGAAGTACAACTGGTTTTAGATACGCCAGAGTTTTATCAGCGACTGGAAAGTGTGACCCCCACCTTGAAAGTTCCCACTTTGGTTGATGACAGTATGGTGGTTTGGGATTCCTTGGCTATTTGTGAATATATCAATGATGCTTATTCATTAGGGAAATATTGGCCAACAAATACGGCGCAGCGAGCAAAAGCTCGAGCTATTGCATGTGAAATGCACTCAGGCTTCAATGGTGTTCGCAATGAAATGCCAATGAATATAAGAGCAAAACGCAGTGTAGTATTGAGTGAGCAAGCGAAGCAAGACATTGCACGTATCGAACAGATCTGGAGTGAACAGTACAATGAGTATGCTGCACAGGGGGGATGGTTATTTGGGCAGTGGTCTATCGCAGATGCAATGTTTGCCCCAGTGGTATTGCGTTTTAAGACTTATGGGATAACGGTAAATAGTGCCGCGACAAATTACATGGAGCAGGTTTTAAATTGCCCTGTATTACAGCGCTGGGTTGAGGAAGCATTAATGGAAACTGACATTGTGGCAATTGATGAAGCAGGTGAAGAGCGAGAGTAGGCAGATGAAAACACTGGGACTAATAGGGGGGATGAGTTGGGAGTCAACAGCGAGTTATTATCGATTGATCAATCAAGGAATAAAGTCAAAGTTAGGTGGGCTACATAGTGGAAAAATTATTTTAAATAGCGTTGATTTTGCGCAAATTGAAGCATTTCAACAATCAGGAGATTGGCAAAAAAGTGCGGAGGTATTACAAAGTTCAGCTCTGAGTTTAGAGGCCGCTGGCGCGCAGTGTATTATGATTTGCACTAACACAATGCATAAAGTGGCGGATGAAGTAGCCAGTGTTGTAGCCTTACCCCTATTACATATTGCCGACGCTACGGCGAAAGTGATTTTCAAGCAAAAGCTGAATAAAGTGGCTTTGTTAGGTACGCGTTTTACTATGGCAGATACTTTCTATATAGAGCGACTAGAGCAGCATGGCATTGAAGTATTGGTGCCCAGTGAGCAAGATCAAATAGTCATTCACGACATTATATATCAACAGTTATGTGTAGGAGACATTCGGCCTCATTCAAAACAACTGTATTTATCGGTTATTGCTCACCTCGAGGCGAGAGGCGCACAAGGTGTGGTGTTAGGGTGTACAGAAATAGGGTTATTGATCCAGCAAGAAGATACTAATATTCCTCTTTTTGATACGGCTGAAATTCATGCTAATGCGGCTGTGGAGTTCGCATTGTCTGATTGATCATTGTTTGGTTTTTTTAATATTATCTTTTAAGTGGTTTAATTTACTTGATACCGGTGAGCGCGACGCTGTTATCAACACTCGTATTACAAAGTACACATAGGTTATGTAGAGGTGTTTGGGATATTGGTGACGTCGGTCGCTGTTTTTATGATGGATAGACCTCAGTTCTCAACGAGCTTAGTTATAAAAAACAACGTAATACCTTAATAAAGAATTAGTAAGTATTGAATTAGGCAAGCTGACTTCATCTTCAGGGAGACTGGGGTAGTAATTAACTTTTGAACTCAGCTTGGCCATCTCCTGTTAGCAGCAAGAGCAGAGTCAGTAAAATAGAAAACCAAATAATTGATTTAGCATGGTGTTTACGTATTATTGGAGTATTAAGGGCTGTTAGATACAAATATAAGTATGTCATCGAATTTACATATCCAAGCGATTGTGCAAAGCATTAAAGCAGAAGAACAGTCGCTAAGAAGTCAGTTTCCTATATTGGCTTATCAAAACATGCTGGGCTTATCATTACTTATGTTTGCAGTGTTGGCCATGTTGCTCGTTGCCGGGCTCTATGCAGTATCTTATATTCCAGCTTGGCTTTGTATTGTTTTGATCGCCTTCATTACGTCTATTTCTCATGAAATTGAACATGATTTGATCCATAAGCTTTACTTTAAGCGCAATCCTGTTGTACATAATTTAATGATGTTAATTGTATGGTTGATGCGGCCAAATACGATTAATCCATGGTATCGGCGAAAAATACATTTGCATCATCACAAAGTATCAGGAACTAACCAAGATCTCGAAGAGCGTTTGGTTGGTAATGGTATAAAAAACCCAGCTTTGAGAGTTGTCTCAATTGTTGATGGTTTATTGGGATTGATTATTTCTCATAGAGCGTTTAAACGGGAAATCACAGGGTTCAGGTTTTTAAGTATATTTAATGCAGGATTTCCAATCGCAACGGTATATTTTGGTATTTTATACGGGTTTATCATTTTTCACAGCATAGATGGGTTTCTTTACGACACAGCGACACATCCAACTTGGTTAATTGATGTTATGAAGTGGGTAGACTTTTTAATGGTTGTGTTAATTGCACCGAATATAATTCGTTCCTCTAGCTTAAACCTGGTTACGTCTTCAATGCATTATTATGGTGGTGTGGGTAACCTTATGCAACAAACTCAGGTGCTCAATCATTGGGTGTTTTTCCCGTTCCAGTTATTCTGTTTTAACTTTGGAAATACGCATACAATTCACCATTTCTTACCAAATCAGCCATTTTATATTCGACAAATGATCAGCGGTCGAATACTACCAGTCATGAAACACCATGGTGTACGTTTTAACGATATTAAGAGTATAAAGCAGGCTAATTTTTACAGTGCATCAGGATTACAGTCAGATAAAGAGATGTAGCGTATTGATGAGGTAATATAGCTTAGATGCTTTTAATATGAGGCTTAACGCTTTTTACACTATACTCTAGTCGAATATAGCTAAAGCTATTTTGGTCCAACTACATTTTTTCTACACATATTTATAGTGTAATCTGAACAGGGTAAATGTCATAGGGTGGGTAACTTGAATAGGCTAGCGGTTGTTTTTATTGCGTGTATCTCACATTTTTTACTCGTTCAATTTGGTAGTCAGTTTCTCATTCCATTTGGATACGCAAGTGTCATCTGGCCTGCAACAGGTGTTGCGCTCGGGTTATATCTATTAAAAGGCTGGCCGGTTTTAGTGGGTGTATTACTCTCTTTTATCGTTTGCTTGCACAGTGATACTTTAATCAGTAGCTTACCGCCAGAAGTGGTCTATCTTCTCGCTTTGATAAGTACAATTCAGTTATTTGTTAGTCGACAGCTTGTTTTTCAGTTTTCTCAAGTGCCTATTCGGATCTCTATTCCATTTGAAATAATTAAGTTTTTGTTCATTACAGGGCCTGTCGCAACATTGTTATCGAGTGTTGCGATTTATTGTGTGCTGTCGCTTTATTTGCCATTACCGCAAGAAACGTTGTTATATATCGGCGTGACAAAGTGGGTGGGAGATTTTTTGAGCGTGGTGCTCTTAACGCCTATTTTTCTATTTTTATATCCCAATGTTTTTGTTAAGAAAGCACGAAAAGCATCTGCCGCTATCATGACCAGCTTATTGAGCTTTTCTATAATTTGTTTTGTATATTTTGTATCAAGTAATAACTTTAATCGAGATCAAAAACAGCAATTCATGAGCGGTACCGTATCTTTTGTAGAACAGATAAACAGCACCCAAGCGACTATAAAATTGTACTTAAAGGCACTTGAAGCATACTTTCAAGCAAGTGAACAAGTGACGAAAGAAGAATTTAGTGCTTTTACATCTATAATACAAAACACATCCATTAAAGTGAGAGCAATTGGTTGGATCCCCTTGGTGAAAAACGAGGCGAGAGCGCAATTTGAAGCTAGCATGCAAAGGTTGTATTCAGAAGGTGCCTATATTCAGCAATTGACCGTGACAGGAATTCAAAGTGCACCTGAACAACCTTATTACTTACCCATCTATTACACGTACCCATTGCAAGAAAATAAGTCTGTTATTGGTCTTGATGTGTCTACTCACCCGGTTGCAAGTCAGAGTATTAAACATGCAATTGCGCATCAGAGCTTTGCAGTCACTGATATTTTCACTTTAGTTCAGCAACAAGATAAAACCGACGGCGTGGTGGTGTATTACCCGATTTTTAAAAAGAGCGAGGTACCTAGCTTAGCGTCTTTAATTGGGTTTGTGGAAGTGGTACTAGAGTTAGAGTTATTATTAGATCCCATGTACACCACAGAGCGTAAAAGAGTATTTACTTATCAAATTAGTTTTGGTGAGGGCAATGTATTTTCTCACCCTGATTATGAAAGCGGGCATTTTATCTCTCATGAAGTCCAATTTACGCTGTTTGATAAGCAAGGCACCATACAGTTTTCCAGCTCTGATAGTTTTGCTTCTCATCTGATTAATTGGGTTGATTTTATTATCGTATTGATAGGCTGTATCTTGGGCGTCATTTGTGTGATGTTTGTATTTTTTATCGTGTCTTTTAATACAAGTTTAGAAAAAAAGGTGAAAGCAAGCACGCATGAACTTATTGAAAAAAATAATGAGTTGGAGCTGGCGAATGAGGCGAAGAACTTGTTTTTAGCAAATGTAAGTCATGAATATCGTACTCCATTAAATGCCATTATCGGGTTTACGGAATTGGCGACAAAAGAAACGTCAGATCTGCCCACGTTAGATTATTTAGCGAAGATAAACGATGCTTCGAATATTTTGTTAAGCACAGTCAATGACGTATTAGATTTTTCGAAAATGCAGGCGGGTCAATTAGATTTAGATTTAAAGGTGTTTAAGCCATCAGATGTCACTGCGTCAGTTATAGGAATGCTGTCTCATTTGGCTTCTGAGAAGTCGATTACGATTCAATATCAGCATGACGCAAATTATAAAAGCTGGGTCGAAGGGGATGAACTTCGCTTTAAACAAATATTGATTAATTTACTGAACAACGCGCTTAAGTTTACACCCAAAGGCAGTATTCACCTTGATTGTAAATGTGTTGAAATAAATGATAATGCTACAGAGCTGACTATCAAAGTGCGTGATACAGGAATTGGCATTAAAGAAGAAGATCAACAACGATTGTTTAACGCATTTGCACAAGCACAAAGCTCAACAACACGGAACTATGGCGGTACCGGGCTTGGCCTTTCTATTGTAAAGCAGTTATGTATTTTAATGGGAGGAGGGATCTCTGTTACGAGTCAAGAGAATGTTGGCAGTGAATTTACCGTTGTTTTAATACTCAAAGGGGTGACTGCGGAGCAGGTTGCACTGCAAGAAAATAGCGTTGAAAGCGATGCCGGGCAACAGGGCCATCATTATCAAGGAATGCGTGTTTTAGTTGTAGAAGATAATAAAATCAATCAGATTGTGGTACAAAAGCACCTAAGGAATTTAGGGTTAGACTGTGATTTCGCAAATGACGGTCAACAGGCTTTAGAGTATTTAAAAGCACAACAACCCGACTTAATTTTGATGGATTTACAAATGCCTGTTATGGATGGCTTTACTGCATCAGCCCACATCAAAAATGATGAAGCGTTAAAACATATTTCAATAGTGATACTCAGTGCCAGTGTTGGTAAAGAAGAGAAACAACAAGCCGCGAGGTTAGGCATTGAAGATTTCATTCATAAGCCTTATCAACAAAGTGATCTAGTGAGGGTATTAAATAAATATGCGAACTGAATGAGCTCTGCATGATTTGAATTCCTTCTTTTTAATACCCGACACAATGACTTGGTTTACGACTATTGAAATGCTGATTCAACGAGACTAAGGTATTGACCCTCACAATCTAACTCAATGGTGACCCCAAGTGGTAGTATGAGTTGTGGGTCGGTGTGGCCGAAGTCTAAATTACATATAATGGGTAAATCACAAACGTTGAATTCATCTTTAACCACCGCTTGAACTGTGTTTATTAACGCTAATTGTTCGTCTGCATTATAGTCTCTGGGTCTACCAATCATGAGGCCTGATAGTTGCTCAAAAACCCCCATAACCCCATAGTTTCTTAACCAGTAGCGTACATAGTCGATACTTGGTTTGTCTTCTGATGTTTCTAAAAATAGCACTTTATTGTGCCAAAAGTGAGGTTTTGGCCAATATTTAGTCCCTTTGAGCATTTCAAGTACTTCAATACATCCACCAAAAAGTTGTCCTCTAACACGGCCGGTACCTTGAACAAAAGTGGGACCTGGATTTGTAATTGGGGAATTGAGCTGACCTGTAAGTGCCATTTTATGCCAGTCAGGGTAGCCGTGATGATATTGAGAAAATGTCGGTAACACGTATTGCTGTTCCGCAGATAAGAGTTGCTTGGCTAAGTAACGTTGATAGTCAGTACTGTGATTATGTAGTTGTGCAAAGCCAGCCATAATAGACGGGCCGTTAAAAGTAACTAAGCCGTGCTGGTTAAGGTAGGTTGTAATGGTGGTAATATCTGAAAAGCCCATAAAAAACTTAGGGTTGGCTAGAATAGTATCTAAATCTAAATATTGTAACAATCGAGCTGAATCTGAACCGCCAATCGTCGCAATTATGCCATCAACGTCAGTATTGGCAAACGCGGCGTTGATGTCATCAGCACGCATTTTTGGATTTGCAAAGAGGTGGTCATTATGTGCTTTAGCACTAGGATACTCGACAATATTAAACCCCATTGCTGTTAGGTTCTTAATACCCATTTGGTAAATATGAGGGAATATTGAAGGGCCGCCCCAAGAAGGCGACACAATGGCGAGTGTTGCACCCTGAGTGAGTGATTTTGGTTTAATTTGTTTCATGACCAGCTCCTTAGCGTTTGATGGCTAAAGACATTAACACATTGATTGTGAGTTTCTAGTGCACCATGATGAACTTAAAGCAAAGCGTATGAAGCTTTGCTTTATAGAATTTAGTTGATAACGCTATTAACTAATACGGTGGGGAGGAATATCTGATTTAAGTAAATGACTGTTTTCTAGATACAGGGTGCCTTGATAAACGGTTTCCCCATCAGAACTAAATTCGAACATAAATTGGCTTTTAATTCCAGGTTTACCGCTGCGCAAAATGCCTAGGCGTCGTTTTTGACATGCAACGCTTAGTAATTGTACTTGTAATCGCTCAGATTGACGTTCAGCATGCTGTTTGGCCGACTCAGCAAACTGGCGACTAAACCAAAAGAATGCGATCACGGCACCTGTGAGTATAAAAATCCAAAGTGTTGCCATTTAAGAAAATAACCTACCAATTGCACGAGACAAGGTCTCACTGCGATTTTCTGCTCTAAGAATACTTAAAACATGAGGGCGAAGACTCGGAATTGCAACCAAATCAGCAAAAATACTTGTAAATAAACCATCAACTTGTGTGTTATGTGCGGCTTTATCTAACAAGATAAATAATCGGCTTTGCTCATTGAAAGCCTCCCAGCAACGGCCAGTTAAAGTCAGCAGTATATCTGCTTCGTTGGCGAGTTCATCCGCCAATATCAAATCAGTCGCTTGCAGTAATAACCCCTGTGCTTTAGTTGCTGATAGTGCTCTTAAATTACAGATAAGTATATCGAGCTGTTTATTTCTTAGCGCGCTTATACAGTCGTTGTAAAATAGTTCACTTAAATGAGTATCGGTTGGCACATGCTCAAGCATCGCGCTTAAAGGTTGTTTCACTTGAATTGGCAGTGATGACCAAACAGAGTGTAAGTTTTTGGCATTATGGCTGTGCTCTAGGCGAAATGCAAAGTCGGCCAAACCCTGTACCGCAACATTTTGCCAAGCGTTTTCAGGTAGCTTACCCGCAAAATATAATTCGGCATACTCATAATACTGTGATGCAGGACGGTTTATCTCTCGTTTGAGTAATGCATTGAATGCGGCAAGTTTATTTGCATTCGGTGTAAAAACGTAAGGGTTGTTGTCAAGTTTCCCTTGAGCTTGTTCACCGGTAATTTCTGTACCAAGCGCTTCTAGTACCATATTTGCAAAGTGGTCTCGACTTGCTGCGACCAATTTACTCTGTTCATCAAGTGGTAACTTTAAAAACCAGACATATGGGTCTAACGTGGCATTATTGTCCCAAAATTGAATCGCAATAAGTGCATGCCCTGCCAGTGGGTAGGGGTAAGGAATTAATGTGCCCTCAATTTGCGCAAATTGTTTTTTGTCGATTTTGGTGATCCTGCGACCAATATCATAAGCTCGCCATTGAGTACCTGCGGCTGAAAGGAGTTGGCCAAGAGTGGAGATTTGCGCTGTCATAATTCATGCTAAATTGGGGAATATGTGCCAGATTATACCTGCAATTTACGGCGCTGGTAAGCTTGTGCTGGGGATTGCTATTGAGCTTGGGTATAATTGTCCAATTATTTGTAATATTGGGCCTTTAGCGAGTGCAAAAAATGGCAAAAAAGAATCAAGTGGACGCGTTGCTAACGCAGTTGACGCAAGCGCTGACGCAGGCAGAGCTATGGCAGTATACACAAATAGAGCCTCGTAAACTGCTTTCTAGCGAGCCTTTTTGTTGTGATACGTTACAGTTTGAACAATGGCTACAATTTATTTTTATCCCGAAAATACGCCAATTGATAGTGACGGGGGCACCGTTACCAAACAATATATTGATTGCACCCATGGCAGAAATACACTATTCAAAACTGGCTTGTTTTTTGCCTTTGCACCGCGTGCTTAGCGAACTAGATGCGATACTGAGTGGGAGATAAGAGATGTTAGAAATCATCTATCAAGATAAAGATTATGTAGCAATAAACAAGCCTTCAGGGCTATTAGTACATCGCTCACTACTCGATAAAAGAGAAACCCAATTCGCAGTACAAATGCTAAGAGACCAACTCGGCCAACATGTTTTTCCAGTGCACCGTTTAGATAGGCCTACATCTGGTGTGTTGTTATTTGCATTGAGCTCAGAAGCGGCTCGCGATATGAATCAGGTTTTTATCGATGGCAATATTGAAAAGCGTTATCTGGCATTAGTGCGTGGTTTTGCGCCAGAGTCGACATTTATAGATAGGCCATTGAAAGAAGAACTTGATAAAATAGCAGATAAATTCGCAGACCAAGATAAAGCCCCGCAAGAGGCGCAAACACAGTTTAATTGCTTACATAAAGCGAGTTTACCAATCCCTTTTGGTAAGTATCCATCCATCCGTTATTCATTGGTCGAGTGTTTTCCAAAAACAGGTAGGAAGCACCAAATTCGCCGTCATTTAAATTATTTATCAACACCAATTATTGGTGATGTAAATCACGGCGATAACAAACATAATCATTTCTTTATTGAGCATTTTAGCTATCGGCGCTTAATGTTGTTTGCAAGTTCGTTAAAATTTATCCATCCTTATACGCATAAATCAGTAACAATAAGCGCTGAGTTGGGTGAGCAAATGCTGGCAGTTTGCGACCAACTAGGCTGGCCTAACCAAGAGAAGGATTATGAATAATGGCAGTCGTGTCAATTTTTGTCGGTAGTATGTATGGTAATGCGGATAATTTAGCTGCAGAGATTAAAAAAGCATTGGTCGCTCAAGGTCATGAGGCGGCAGTGTATGACAGTGGTACATTAGAGCAAATCAAACAATCAGATAATATTTTGTTTGTGTCATCGACAACAGGATCTGGTGATATTCCTGATAACTTAGAACCGCTTATATCTCAAATGCATAGCCAAGCACCCATGCTTACAGGTAAGAAGGTTGGGGTAATTGCATTGGGAGATCGTAGCTATGGAGAAACTTTTTGTGGTGCTGGTCGCCAAATCGATGAACTTATACGCGGGCTAAATGCGACGAGTGTGACGTCCAGGTTAGACATCGATGCGGGAGAATATTTTGAGCCATGGGAACCGACTGAGTTATGGCTAAGAAGTTGGCAGCAAGCTTTATAATGCCATGATATACAAAATTAAACATTAAAATGGCGCACATGATGAGCGCCCTTTTATGTCCAACAGCCCTTAGTGCTAGGTGCGTTTCACATCGACTTTTAATTTCAGCTTTTGACCCGGATGCAAGTATTTTTGGCCAGCGAGGTTATTCCATTTGATGATTTCTTGCACCGTTAAATTAAATTTGCTGGCAATACGGGCTAATGAATCACCGCGTCTGACTTTATAAGTAATAGTGCGAGGCGTACTCACAAGTGTGGTATTTGGTATTTTGGTATTTTGGTAAACCGTTAACTTTTGCCCTAATCGTAATACCGATTGCGTTTTAAGCTTATTCCAACTGGCAAGCTGCTTAATCGTTACATCGTATTCTCGACTGATATCCCACAGCGTATCGCCACTTTTTACAACATGGTTTTTTTTACTTTTTTGATTCTTATTGACCGTCATCCTGACTTGTGATGGTAAGTGCTCACTCTTCAATTCTCCATCACTTAAAGGCACGAGTAGTTTTTGACCAATGCGAATAATATGACTGTTTAGTTTATTTAAAGATTGAATAGCACTGGAACTGGTTGAGAATTTTTTCGCTATCACAGACAGTGTATCACCTCGGTTAACGGTATAATATTGCCACCTTAAACGGTCTTTAGCTTCTGTAACGGCTAATTTTGTTTTAAATGTATCAATTTTATCTGATGGGAGTAGTAAGATGTGAGGCCCATCAGGGTCTGTTGCCCAGCGATTGAATCCGGGGTTAAGTCGATATAATTCAGTTAAAGTAATATTGGCCATTTGCGCTGCGAGTGCCAAATCAATTTGAGAGTCAACATCAATGGTCTCTACAACTTGGGCATTGATAATGGGATTCCAGGTTACTTTGAATTCATCTTGACGCTTCAAAAGATCAGATAAAGCGAGTAATTTTGGTACATACGCGGTTGTCTCTCTTGGCAAGTCTAAAGACCAAAAGTCGGTGGGTAAATGTTTTTTGCGGTTTTTGCGAATGGCCTTTAGCAGTCGACCTTCACCTGAGTTGTATGCCGCGATTGCATTGAGCCAATCACCCTCAAGGGTTTTATGTAAATAAGTTAAGTAATCAAGTGCTGCGCGAGTTGATTGAACAATGTCACGTCGTCCGTCATACCACCAATTTTGCTTTAAGTTAAAACGCTCGCCAGTTTGTGGCATGAACTGCCAAATACCCGAGGCACTACGATGAGAATAACCAAAGGGGTCAAATGCACTTTCTACGATTGGCAGGAGGGCAATTTCAATGGGCATTTCACGTTTCTCTACTTCTTCAACAATGAAGTAGAGATAAGGTTCTGCGCGTTTTGATATTCTATCCATATAGCGCTGGTGCCGTTGATAATAATTACGCTCAGCAACCACAGGTCTGTTTTGCGGCACTTCTATCGAAAGCTGGTAGCGAATACGTTCCCATACGTCGTCAAAGACCGGGGGGGGCTCATCTACTTCAATTGGAGCTTGGATTGCACTCAGTAATGTCTCACTAATTTCATGCGGACTTGCTGCGTTATCTAATACTTGAGCTTCTACGCGTTGTTCAGTCGTTGATGTTAATGTTTGGCAACCACTTAACAGTGCTACCAGTACAATTAAAATAGGTGATTTAGTCATATTTCTTTATATATTCGGGCAAAAACCCGCCAATACTACCTGTAAATAAGATAAGTTTAAAGAGCTGTGCTGAGCCTGTGCTGACTAAAATTGGTCTTTCCATAATCGCAGAGCTGCAAAGTTATGCGAAGGCGTAAGATTATTCACTGTTACATCATGAGGTAAGTGATGCAACATATGTGGTAGATCCGAGCGCAAAAATGGGTTGATTTTTCGTTCAATACCAAAACGAGTTGGTAGACTGGGTAAATTATTTTTACGCTGTGTAGTGACCCATTCAATGTGTGCTTTGATATCGTTATTATCAGGCTCTACTGCGATAGCAAATGCTAAGTTCGCAGCGCTATATTCATGTGTGCAATAAATTAGGGTGTTGTCATTGAACTGTGAAAGCAGTTTAAATGAGTGCCACATTTGCTCTGCACTGCCTTCAAATAATCGTCCACATCCGGCGCTAAACAGCGTATCACCCGTAAAGCACAATACATCATTACAGTAACAGATGTGATCTAATGTATGGCCAGGTGTCGTGAGTACACTGAAAGTGTGTTCAAAAACAGTGAGGCTATCACCATTTTGCAGGGCGTGTGTGATCCCTTTAAATTTGGAGTTCTGAGGACCATATACATTGGTGTTAGGGAAGGCGTGAGTGAGTTCAGCAACACCATTGGTATGGTCCCAGTGGTGGTGTGTGATCAAAATACCGCAAAGGGTTGCGTCATGTTGGGCGAGATATGAAAGCACAGGCTCAGCATCACCTGGGTCAACGACCCAAACCTGTTTTTTATCTGTGTCTCGAATAGCCCAGATATAATTGTCATCAAATGCATTGATTGGCTCTACTTGCGCCATGGTTAATTGCTCTATAAAGTGAACGTTAGCAATAGTATAGCGAGCAAGCTCTAACGATGAAACCAGCACTCAGTTTTCAACAAGGCCCAAAGCCTCTTAATTGGCAAGATTTTCCACATGGGGACTATGTACGGTATGGCATTGAGCGGCGAATGGGGAAATGGTTAACGCGAATGTTTGGTTATCATATGCTTAAGCTTGGAGGTTTAAGTGGCCAACTCGATACGTCAAAAAGCGCCATTAAGCATCAAGTTTGTGTCGCCCCTATATCGCAGCAACATGTGGGTGTTGTGGCTGAAATTGATGAATTACCCTTCTCTGAACACAGTGTTGATGCATGTATTCTAAGCCATTGTTTGGAGTATCATTCAGACCCACACCATATTTTACGTGAGGCACACCGCACTTTGATCCCAGGCGGGTATATCGTCATTTCTGGGTTTAACCCATTTAGTTTATGTGGCCTTGCTCATTGCCTGCCATTTAGTGGTCAAAAGCTGCCTTGGTCAGGACGCTTTTTTACGCCAGCACGCGTAAAAGATTGGTTGGATTTATTGGGGTTTGAGATATTAGCGGATGAGCGCTTTATTCATGCCTCTTTAGCCCGAGGTAGTCGATTGTCTCGATTTGCGCCTTGGCGACATTTTTGTCGCCATTATTTGAAACCAATGGGGAGTTGTTACTTGCTAGTGGCAAGAAAGCGTGTTGCGCCATTAACCCCGATTAAGCCGAAATGGCATGCTCGTCCTAAATGGGCCCCAGCCGTGAAAAGTGCGAGAGTAAGGCAATCTAGAGAGTCATTTCAGGAAGAGAATTAAGCGTCTGGCTGGTAACCATTATCAGGCAATAAGTCATCCATAGAGGCAGCTTCACGGGCTAGGTCGTCAACGATTTCGTTGTACTTGTTGCCACTGTGGCCTTTTACCCATTTCCATTGGATGGTGTGGCGCTGGCAAGCTAAATCTAACCGTTGCCACAAGTCGACATTTTTAACTGGTTTTTTGGCCGCTGTTTTCCAGTTGCGCTTTTTCCAGTTTGCGACCCAAGATTCAATGCCTTGTTTGACATATTGGCTATCGGTATAAAGTATAACACGACAAGGGTGCTTTAATGTTTCTAACGCAACCGTTGCGCCAAGCATTTCCATTCGATTATTTGTGGTGAGTTGATACCCTTGATTTAACGTCTTTTCATGGCCTTTATAGCTCATATAAATACCATAACCACCAGGGCCTGGATTACCTAAACATGACCCATCGGTATAAATCTCTACGGTTTTTTGCACGAATTGACCTGTTTTTATGTAGAATAAAGATATTGAATGCTAACAATAGCAAAGTTAGGTTACTGACGAAATGTTAAAAAGACAAATAGTCCTAGATACAGAAACAACGGGTATCGACCCTAAATCGGGCCATCGTATTATTGAGATAGGGTGTGTAGAGCTTGTAAATCGCCGCTTAACTGGTAATAACTTTCATGTGTATATAAACCCTCAACGTAGTATTGAAGAAGAAGCGATAGATGTGCACGGTATTACGAATGAGTTTTTAAAGGGCAAGCCGCTATTCCAAGATGTTGCACACGAGTTCTTTGAATTTATTAAAGGAGCTGAATTGGTGATCCACAACGCGCCCTTTGACGTCGGCTTTATGGATCATGAATTTGCGATGTTAAACCAAGGTTACCCGCTGACACACGATTACTGCGAAGTATTAGATACCTTAGTCATGGCGAGAGACTTGCATCCAGGTCAAAAGAACAACCTAGATGCGCTATGTCGTCGCTATGATATTGATAATGCTAAACGAACGTTGCACGGCGCATTACTGGATTCTGAAATTCTTGCTGATGTTTATCTCGGTATGACCGGGGGGCAGAAAAAACTCAATTTAGCATCGGGTAATGAAACCGGTGGCAATAAACAGCAAGGCGATATAATAAGATTAAGCGCTGATAGACAACCACTTAAAGTTATTTTGGCAAGTGCCGATGAAGTAGTTGCTCACGAAGAACGCTTGAAAGTGGTCAATAAAGATGGCAATACGATTTGGCAGCAATAATGAGGTAAACTATGAGGCGATTAATTGTGGGGGCTTTGCTAATAGCCATAGGGTTTGGTGCGTTAGCTTTGCCGTCCATCACGCTTTTACAGCGAAATGGAAAAATTAATGAAATTCCGCTACTAGACAATCGCTTTCGAATTGATCATAAAGTCGACAAAATTACGTTGTTGTTTTTTCGAACCCGAGGAGCGCCAGCGGTTGTATTAGTCAAACCCGATGGCAGTAAGCTCTACGCGCCACAAGCCCTTAAAAATGAAAACCTTGATTGGTTTGATGAACCAAGCTATGACCTCATAACCATTTCAAACCCGACCCCCGGACCTTGGCAAGTGGTTGGTAGTATACAGCCGAATAGTCGAATTATGGTGCTGGGTGAAGTCGAACTTCATGTAGACCCTTTACCTCCTTTGTTGTTTAGAGGGGAAACGTTAAAAGTCAGTGGCCATATCACCAATGACGGCAAGCCGATACAAACCGGTTATTTTCGCGATGTTGTGAGTTTATTTGTCGAATTTACCAGTACCAATAATAACAACTATGCAAACTTTGGAGCAGGGACACAAAGCGTCACTGCTTTTAAAGATGATGGTCGAGAGTTTGATGAAAGGCCGATGGATGGTATTTTTACTGGAGAGTTTAAGTTGAGCTTCCCTGCGGGGGAGTGGCAACCTGAATTTTTCATAGAAACCCCGATACTAAAACGCAGAGTTGTTAAAGAGCCGCTTATTATTGCTGAGCCGCCTTTTGACTATCATTTAGAACTTGCCACGGACAAAGAGTCAGAACACGAGCTATTACTGCGAATTGACCAAGATATTGTTAAACCTGAGACGGTGATTTTTCAGGGGAAAATCTTTTACCCGAATGGTGAAGAGAAAATGTTCACCTTAAATGAAGAAGCGCGATTATATAGAAAAGTCATGATTCAAAATTATGATTGGGGCAGATATAGCATTGAGCTTTCGGCGTTTGGTGAAAATGTAAATGGTCGAGAGTTCATGGCAACATTGCCGATGTATAAATTTGAAATAGAGCGACCAATAGAAAAGGTACCTGAGCTACCGTTAGCTGAACAAAAAATGGCGGACCAAGAAAAGGCAGCAGAAATAGTTGATGATACGATGAGTTCTAGCACGATGATTGCGATTATTTTGTTTGGCAATCTGATGGTTTTATTGTTTGGGTGGTTGGCTATTCGTATTTTTGTGCAAAATAAACCCATTAAGTTGCGCTTTAAATTGCCTTCATTTAAGAAAAAGTCAGAACTTGAAATAGAAGAAACAGAAATAGAGAATCAAAAGTCAGATGGGAATGGCTCAAAAAATGATAAATCAGGTGATATTTTGAACCTTTCGATGTCAGATGACTAAAAAAGAAGGAAAATTGCAAAAAAACTGTTGACTCCAAAGGGGTCCATTCGTATTATTCACGCCGCTGTCAGGGAGCAACCTAACAGCAAGAATAATGCGGAGTGGTAGTTCAGTTGGTTAGAATACCGGCCTGTCACGCCGGGGGTCGCGGGTTCGAGTCCCGTCCACTCCGCCAATTATTCAAAAATTTGTAAGAGATGCTGGAGTGGTAGTTCAGTTGGTTAGAATACCGGCCTGTCACGCCGGGGGTCGCGGGTTCGAGTCCCGTCCACTCCGCCAATCCTTACAACGCCGAAA